>JAKAVI010000031.1 GCA_021817355.1 Pseudomonadota bacterium
GATCTTCAGGGTCAACATTGATACAGGAAAGACGAAGTTACTAACGCCAGAGGCGGAAGACCACATCATAACGATGTCGCCACACGGCAAGTATTTCGTTGATTCGTATTCAACACCGACTTCTCCGCCGGTTACGGTTCTGCGGTCGGCGAGAAGCGGGCGCATAATTGCAACAATAGCTGAGACGAATCTCGCTCGCCTGAAGTCCATCGGTTGGGTGCCTCCAATTCCATTTACCGTAAAGGCAAGGGATGGCAAGACAACTCTTTATGGCCTTATGTATAAGCCAACCAATTTCAATCCTCATAAAAAATACCCGGTAATCGACTTTGTCTATCCCGGGCCGCAAATTGGGTCGATCGCAACTTTTAGCTTCCGTTCGGAACGCGGCAGCCATCAGGCATTGGCTGAGCTCGGTTTTATCGTTGTTACTATTGACGGCATGGGCACGCCGTACCGGTCCGCGAAGTTTCAACGCTATTGGTATGGCGATATGGGTGACGACACAATTCCTGATCAGGTTACAGGGATAAAGCAACTCGCTGCCAGATATCCATGGATGGATATTAGCCGCGTGGGCATCTGGGGCCACTCAGGCGGCGGCAATGCTACGGTATCAGCAATGCTCCACTATCCTGACTTCTTTAAAGTGGGCTGGGCTGAAAGCGGCAACTACGATAATCGCGATTACATCTATGACTGGGGTGAAAGGTGGGAAGGGCCGTTGATAAAATATAAAAATGGCACCACGAATTACGACAATCAAGCTAGTGAACTGCTGGCAAAGAACCTCAAGGGGCATTTGATGCTGGTAACAGGGTCAATTGATGACAACGTCTCGCCCAACAATACGTACCTGATGGTCAACGCCCTGATGAATGCGAATAAGAATTTCAGCATGCTCGTGGTCCCCAATGAGCATCATCATTATGGGTCTCACACTCCTTATGTAACCCGTCGCTGTTGGGATTTCTTCGTCAAATATCTTGCGGGGGATACGCCACCGCATGAGTTTGATGGAATCCCAAAAACCCTTGATAAGTGAGGGCATAGAAGCCCGCGCGTAGGTATGCGTGTCTGTCTGGCGTGGGTGGCCCAGGAAGTCGCTCAAGGCGTGAAGCCTTGGGCGATTTTTCCGAGATGATTGCGGACTTTGGATTTTGCTGCTGGCCCTAAGACAGTCTTGCCTGATGCAAAGTGATCCAGGTTCAGCGCTATAGGTCTTGCGTGAAATTGGGGTGGCGGCTCTGCAGGAGGTCACCGCCTACTGGCACCCTTCTGCCGATCCTAAATGTTACTTGCGGAAACTTCTGTGCACAGGCCAGCCCAATATTTCCATAACCGGTCCAACGGTACCTGAAGTATCCGTACCGCTTTAGCGGGTAGAAACCTTTGCAAGGGACCTACCGCCGTTTGTCACCACTTGTATTTCAGAGACATATATGCGCCGCCTGGACCCGCTGAAAGGCCAGTAGAAAATCCTCGAGGCTGGTATCTTGTTGTAAAAATTTCATTGTAGCCGAGAGAAATGGCCGCGCTAGCGACGACGTCCCACCAGTGATGCTCACCGCTGTCAACGCGAGAGTATCCAACAAACGCAGCAGCAGCGTATGCAGGTACACCGAATTTCCATCCATAGCGCTGCCAGAGATACTGAGCCGGCACAAAAGCTACCGCGGAGGTGCCGGAGGGAAAGGAGTCCAAATTACTCCGGCCATGGCACGGCATGGCGAATGGTCTACATTCGTGTATGAAATGTTTTAGGCCATACACCGTCCCAACTGTCGCAATTCCCGTGACCGCGGCTTGCGCCAGTCCAATCCAGTCGTTGCGCCACACTGTAATTCCGCCCGCAATAACCGGCAACGCAATCGCAACATCCTGGCCAAGTGCCTTGACGCTGGATGAGGCCTGTGCAGGCAGAGTAAAACCTGACAGGCAGACAAAAACGGCCAGGAAAACTCGGAATTTCATAGTGTCCCCCGTATATACAGATTAAATTCTAGCCGTCAGATGCGAGAGCCTTTAGAAACCAGCCATCAGGCACGGTTGAGGTTCGCGGCATCGAGGTAGGCGAGCGCCGCCAATGTCGAAATTCTCAAAAGCTCTTTGCGCAAGCTGCAATCCCCTATCCCATTTCCAGGACGAGAACAGGCGGCGGAAAAGGAATCAAGTGTCTAGATGAAGGTGGAAGCAGGAATTTTGTCCTCTGTTACGGCCTGGGGGGATGAAATGACGGGGAAGTCAAGCGTCCTAAGGGAGGCTCGAGCATTCGAAGCGTCCTTCGGGGATCATAAGGGGGGCCAGGCACCCAAAGCCCGTGCAGCTGTTAGCGGACGGCTGGGACTGCGCTAAGTGTCATGGTGTACCTGAGAGGTGGCCGCTTCCGGACATGGCGTGTGCCATTACGAATGCGGGTGATGAAGGGAGTGGAGCCGGGGGCGCCGGCCGGATTTTGGGTCAATTACCTCACAGATGAAGCGGATTTCATCAAATCACGGAAGCACGTAGGCTTGCAGGCACATGCTATGCCCTGCACCTCGATCGGCATGCACTCTGGGCGGGAGCCGGCACGGGCGTCGCGTAAACTGTAGGCAGCTAACCAAATCGGGCTACGGAATTTCGCGGAATAACGTGCGGGAGCACTTTGCCCAGACAAAATACGACGGTCGCGAATTTCCCGTTCTGACCGGTGGATCGGCCGGAGAACGGTTTTACACTATACAAGGAAGCTGATCAGGCCATGGATGCCGCGACAGTCATATTGGTACTTCTCGCGGTGGCATTTGCGTGGAGCATGGGCGCCCATTACACCGGAGCCTGTATGGGTATGCCGCATGCCATGGGAAGCATCAGGCTTTCCCCCGCTCTTTGGCTCATGGCCCCGCTCACGCTCCTGGGCGCAGCCTTTCTAAGTCATAGAGTCCTGTTCAATATCGGTCATGGAATTTTGATCGCGCACCATATGGCGACAACGACCGCTATTGCGATTCTCGCGGCGGCGTTCGCGCTTACCACGTATTTTACTTGGCGTCGGATACCAACTTCAACGATTCAGATTTTAGTATTTTCCATTATTGGTGCAGGTTTGGCGCAAGGGCTGGCGATCCGCTGGGGTCTTGTTTTTCGTCTGGCTACGCTATGGATCACGGCTCCATTCATAGCCTTTCTTTTGGGTTATGCAATTACCAAGACGCTTGATTTCATGCCTCGGTTCGCGAACAGCGGCAGTACGGGCATGATCGGGCGCAGCCTTGTTATTGTCGGCGGCGCTGCCTCGCTGGCGATGGGGGCAAATGATGTCTCCAATGCCACGGCAGTCTTTCTTACCACCGGGATTTCGGGGCCATTTCTCGCCGGAGTCCTCGGTGGAATCGGCCTTGCAGCGGGGGTACTAACCTGGGGCAGGCCACTGCTCGAACGCATCGCCTTTGGTGTGGTGAAGGTAGACATGTCTATGGCGACAGCTGCTCAGCTAGTTCAGGCGATCGTCGTGCTTGCCGCGGTACTGGCGGGATATTTCACGTCTATGAATCAGGCTTTAATTGGGGCAATGACCGGAGCCGGTGTTGCGCGGGGTCGGGAGACTATCGATCGGAAAATTATTGGCGCCGTTATGCGTGGCTGGGTGATTGGCCCCGTCGCAGGAGTAGTTCTTGGATTTTTGTTCTGCAGGTTTACACAAGTGATTTAATTCTCATTCGTCTGGGATGCGTGCACTCTGTCCAAGCATTCGGCGAGTGGAGACGGAATTTCTGGATAGCATGGGCAATGCTGTACGCAAGAGCGGTGATGATTCAGCTAACGGGTGAGAAAAAAATTGAAGGCTTAGAGCGGGCCAGGAAAATATTGGTAGAGCCAGGTTTCAGTGAGAGCTCCATTTCCGAGTGGTACGTAACATCTAAGGTCGATCGGATCTTTTCCTTCAATCTGTAAGTCAAAAAAAGCCCGCCAAATTTTCGTACCTACTACTGGTATTACCGCAAGTCCAGACGGTTTGCCGCGTGATGCAGTCACTACGGGCTTCAGATCATAGCGTCTTTTCATGGAGGAGAGTGGTCCACCGGAAAAATCAATAACGAATTTACGTACATTTTCCTCTGCTGGTTGTCCTGGAATTCCACCTTCTCCGATCCGAGTTGCAATGACTTCGGCAACATTCTTTGGTCGAAACGGTTGGTGATTTTGCCAATAGAGGCGATAGACAAGTTTCATGTGGCTGCCGGCCTTTATGGCATGCTTAGGTAGCCAATAGGCCACGATATTATCGTGGATTTCATCGCTGGTCGGAATTTCCACCAGTTGAACCACACCAGCACCCCACGGCTCGAGCGGTTCCACCCAGACACTCGGTCTACGATTGTAGAGTGCGCCATCATCCTCATAGTTGGTGAACGAACGATCACGCTGCAGGAGACCAAAACCTTTAGGATTGACGTCCTCAAACGAATTAACCTGTAGAGTAGCGGGATTATTAAGGGGACGCCAGATGCGCTCACCACTGCCGGTCCAGAGCGAAAGGCCATCGCTATCATGAACTGCAGGTCGCCAGTCAGTTCTCTTCCAGTAGTCAGTGTTGCCATACCAGAACATGCTAGTTAGCGGAGCTACTCCAAGTCGGCGGATATCTTGACGCATGAAGAGTTGAGCTTCGATCTCCATCACAGCGCCATGCGGCCCAAAGACGGAGCGAATTCTGTATGCGCCAGTCAGGCTGGGGCCCTCTAAAAGGGCATAGATCAGCACGACGTGCGGCTGATCGGGCTGTTCGCTGATCCAGAACTGGCTGAAGCGAGGGAATTCTTCTTTCGTGGAAAGAGCCGTGTCAACTGCAATCCCGCGTGCAGACAATCCATACTGATTTTCCGCACCTGCGGTACGAAAGTAGCTAGCTCCCTGAAAGGCCAGCCAGTCGGTATTGCTGCGGGGGCCGTCCATCACACGGAAGCCCGAGAATCCGATGTTTGGAGGGAACTTGGCGGCCAGACCGGTGTGTCCATAGTTGAAGTAATCCGGACGATAAATAATTTGGCGGGAGTACTCACCTTCGAGCACGTGAACGGTTACGGGGAGATTATCGAAGCGGTTGAGTGGAAAAAATCTAACCGGGAAATGGCCCGGCCCCTTCGACCAGAGGGCATGGTTTGGCTTGTATGTGATCTTCTGAACAAGATCGAAGTCGAGGGATTGAACCAGGGCAGCAGCAGGTGGAACAGGTGCATGGTAGGCGGAGTGAGCTAGATGCTGCGCGAGGTCCAGCAACCGCTCAAAGCTGAAGCGTTCAGGTCTACCTAGCGCTAATCCGCTTTGTGGTGCGAGGGCGAGAGCGGGACCGGTACTGAGTGTAGCCAAAGCAGTTGAAGCTATGCTTCCGACCAGGAAAGTTCTGCGATCTGTGGCCAAGGCGTTCACTCCTCAAATATAGCTCCGCAATGTCCAGATCATTCCCAGCGTCGGAGAACTGAGCATGAGGCGGAACGCCGTCGCTGGTCTGTCAGGCCGCGGCCAGATTGTCGCCGCATTTGTGGGTTCTTCGAGAAAGGCCGCAGTGACCGGGCCGACCTTTGCAAACTCAGGCCCAAGTACCATCTGCAATTGAGGAGGACAACTCGTAATGCAATTGCCCAACGGCAAGAATTTTGAGGTCGTCTCACGCCCTGCCGATACAGGGCGCAGGCAGGTGGCCGAAATCGGACCAGGCTTCACCGCGATGCCGGAAAGTCAGTCTATCTCTATGATTGAACAGACGATTTTATCCTGGACGCCCAGCCGCGCAGCGGCGGCGCTGTGGTTGCTGGTACAACGTGGCGCGCGGGCCACGCGGGCTTCTGAGGGTAGTGAGGCCCGGTCATGACATCGCGTTGGGGCTTTGTGGGTCTGGTGACTGCATCTACAGCAGCGGCGAGCACCAGTTTGTTTGACATACTGCGTGTCGATGGATTCTCCGGCGAAAAATGGTTGTACTTTTCGCTTGTCACAGTTTTGTTCCTCTGGATTGCGGCGGCTTTTTGGCTGTGCATGGCCGGCGCATTCACACTGCTGTCAGGTACGGACGAGCGTGGACTGGCCCGCCCACAGGGTAGTGATTCGACGTTGAAGAGGTCAACAGCAAAGGTTGCCTTACTATTTCCAATTCGTAATGAGGAGTGCGGCCGCCTCTTTGCTGGCGTGAGGGCAATGATCGAACTCTTAACCGAGCGCCAGGTGCTGGGCCGGTTCGACGTGATTTTGCTGAGTGACAGTCACGGGCAGGAACATATTGTCGCCGAGCAGTCTGCCTTCCTTGAGGTTCGGGCACTTTGGGAAGGGCAGATCAACATCTTCTACCGTCACCGTACCTCAAATGCGTGTCGTAAGAGCGGTAACT
>JAKAVI010000122.1 GCA_021817355.1 Pseudomonadota bacterium
GGCAATGAGTGGCTGGTCCATTCGGGGTTCAAACCAGGAGACCGGCTGATCGTGGAAGGCCTGCAGAAGGTCAAGCCCGGACAGGTGGTCAAGCCCGAAACGGTAAGCCTGCCGCCCTATAAGTCGCAATACATCAGCGCAGGTGGCACCTCGACCAAGATCGGGAGACAGTAGCGGCGCATGTCACGCTTCTTCATAGAGCGGCCAATCTTTGCGTGGGTTATTGCGATCGCCATCATGCTGACCGGCGCGCTGTCGATCTTAAGTCTGCCGATCGAGCAATATCCCGACATCGCGCCGCCGGCGATCCAGATCAACGCCAACTATCCTGGCGCCTCGGCCCAGACGGTCGAAAACTCGGTGACCCAGGTCATCGAGCAGCAGCTGACTGGCCTTGACGGGATGCTCTACTTTTCCTCGAGCAGCGACAGCTCCGGCAGCGTGAACATCACCGTGACCTTTGCGCCCGGTACCGATCCCAACATCGATCAGGTGCAGGTGCAGAACAAGCTGCAGCTCGCCACGCCACTTTTGCCCCCCGAAGTCAATGCGCTCGGCGTCACCGTCGCCAAGGCCCGTTCCAACTTCCTGATGGTGGTGGCGCTTTATGATCCCACCTCCACCTACACCAACATCGACATCGCCAATTTCATGGCGAGCAATCTGCAGGATCCCATTGCCCGGGTTCCTGGTGTGGGCAATGTGCAAGTATTCGGCACCGAATACGCCATGCGCATCTGGCTCAATCCCTTCAAGCTGCGCACCTACCATCTGATGCCCTCGGACGTGATTGCCGCGATCCAAGCACAGAACATCCAGGTTCCGGCAGGCTCGATCGGTGCCGCGCCATCCATTTCCGGACAGGAACTCAATGCCACGGTGACGGCGCAGTCACGCTTGCGCACGCCAGCCCAGTTCCGCAACATCATCCTGCGCACCAGCTCCGGTGGGGCCACCGTCCGGCTGGGCGATGTGGCCCGGGTTCAGCTCGGCGCCCAAAGCTATGGCATGGTGAGCCGGCTCAACGGCCATCCGGCAGCGGGCTTCGCCATCGAACTTGCCCCTGGCGCCAATTCGCTCAACACCGAAAAGGCCGTGATCGCCCGCGCCGAATCGCTGATGAAGACGGTGCCGCCCCAGCTCAAGCTGGCGTTTCCGGTTGATACGACCACCTTCGTCAGACTTTCGATCCACGATGTGATCATCACCCTCTTCGAGGCCATCGGGCTGGTGGTCGCGGTGATGTTCCTCTTCCTGCAGAACTGGCGCACCACGCTCATCCCGGCCATCACCATACCGGTGGTGCTCCTCGGGACCTTCGGGGTGCTCGCAGCCTTCGGCTACACCATCAATACGCTCACCATGTTCGCCCTGGTTCTGGCCATCGGTCTGCTCGTCGACGATGCCATCGTGGTCGTCGAGAATGTCGAACGCATTATGAGCGAGGAAGAACGAACGCCGCGCGATGCCACCATGCAATCGATGGACGAGATCCAGGGCGCGCTTATCGGTATCGCCATGGTCCTGTCGGCTGTGTTCCTGCCGATGGCCTTCATCGGCGGCTCTACCGGGGTCATCTATCGCCAGTTCTCCATCACCATCGTCTCGGCCATGGTGCTGTCGATCTTCGTGGCACTGATCCTGACACCGACCCTTTGTGCGACGCTCCTCAAACCCATCGACAAGAGGGCAGAAGCCGCACGCAACCGTTTTGCCAGAGCCTTCAATGCGGGGTTCCTGCGCAGCAGTGCTGCCTACCGCCGTGGCCTTGAATGGGTGATCGACCACCCGGTGCGACCGCTCTTTGTCTATCTGGGCGTCGTCGGTCTTCTGATCCTGCTCTTCATCAAATTGCCGACCAGCTTTCTGCCCAACGAAGATCAGGGCATGATCATGGTCGAGTTCATGCTGCCCCAGGGCGCAACCCAGGCCCGCACACTGGCTGTCGGCAAGCAGATCGAACACTTCTTCCTGGTCGACGAAAAACGCAATGTGAAGAACCTTTTCGTCAATGCCGGCTTCAGCTTTGCCGGTAGCGGCGAAAACGCGGGCATGGCCTTTGTCCATCTGCGGGACTGGAGCAAGCGTCCGGGCTTTGCCAACAGCGCCCAGGGCATTGTTCTGGCGGCCTATCGGGCCCTCGCCAGCGTGCGCGATGCCCAGATCTATCCCCTGATCCCGCCATCGGTTCCGGGCCTCGGCCAAAGCCAGGGCTTTGACCTCGAGCTCGAGGATCGGGGCAATCACACCCATGCCTGGTTGGTCCAGAAGGAGTTCGAACTCCTGGCCATGGCGGCCAAAAACCCCGAGCTGATGGGCGTGCGGCCCAATGGCATGCCGGATACCCCTCAGCTTCACGTCAGTATCAACCCGCTCAAGGCGACCTCGCTCGGGCTCAATCTGGCCAATGTCGACACCACGCTGCAGGCGGCCTGGGCCGGCATTTTCGTCAACGACTTCATCAATGACGGCCGCGTCAAGCGCGTCTATGTCGAGGGCGACGCGCCCTATCGCATGCAGCCAAGCGACCTTTACGACTGGGCGGTGCGCAATTCGAGCGGCACCATGGTGCCGTTCTCCGAATTCGCCACCACCTCGTGGACCAGCGGCCCGTCCTCGCTCGAGCGCTATAACGGCTTTCCCGCGATTGAAATCCAGGGTTCGGCTGCACCGGGCGTCAGCTCCGGTACGGCCATGCATGTGATCGAAAGCCTGGTGGCCAAACTGGGGTCGGGCATCGGCTATGAGTGGACGGCGCTCTCCTACCAGGAACAGCTCTCCGGCTCGCAGGCCCCCGCGCTTTACGCGATGTCGGTGCTCGTCGTGTTTCTCAGTCTGGCCGCCCTCTATGAAAGCTGGTCGCTGCCTTTCTCGGTGCTGCTCGTCATTCCCCTCGGCGTGGTGGGCGCGCTCCTGGCCGCCTTCGGCCGCGGTCTAACCGACGACGTCTTCTTTCAGGTCGGCCTTCTGACCACCATCGGCCTTTCTGCCAAGAACGCCATCCTGATTGTCGAATTCGCAGAATTCGCCGTGCGGCGCGGGGAGGAAGCCCGACGTGCGGCCATGGAAGCCGCGCGTCTGCGCCTGCGGCCGATCCTGATGACCTCGCTGGCCTTCATCGCCGGGGTGCTGCCGCTTGCGGTGGCCACCGGGGCCGGTGCGGCGAGCCAGAATGACATCGGCACCGGCGTCATTGGCGGCATGATGAGTGCCGTGCTGCTCGGCATCTTCTTCGTACCGCTGTTCTTCCTCATGATCCAGCGCTGGAGCGAGCGCCGGGCCCGCCGGCGCAGCGCGAGCAATTAGCACCGTCGCGCAGGATGGCCAGACGCTCCTGCAGCCTTTGGCCCCTTCTGGGCCGCTGCTGCGTCCTGCAAGATCATGCAGGCTCAGCTGTGCGAGAGCGCGTTCTTTCAGTTGCCGCGGGCAGGTTTGGGCTCAGTAGACCCAGCCATTGGTACCGGCGGCCGCACCCAGCACGGTAATGACGCTGACGATGAGCGCGGCCCAGTGCAGGCGATGAAGCAGTGCAAGTGTCTTGGCCGGGTCGGTCCTTGCGCGCTCTTCCAGCCAGTCATCGACAAAGAGCGGTTCGCCGATAAAGAGGACGAGGGTAAAGATCGCCCAAACCAGCACCATGGCGTCCAGCCACCAGTAGGCCGGCACAAAGAAGTAGGAGGAGATGCCGAGCACCAGGATCATGTAGAGGCCGCTGGCGCCGGCCAGAAGTGTGGCCACGCGTGCGTGCCAGGCAAAGCGCTCTTCGATGCGCCGGAACATGGCCAGGCCGTCGCGGGGATCGCTCATGGCACGGGCAGCCGGAAGTAGCACGGTTGTGACCATGGCAACACCGCCGATCCACCAGACGATGGCGAGGATATGAAGGGCAACCGCGAGGGCGATATCGTTCATCAGGTGTTGAGCATGGCCTCTTCGCGCGGGCGACACAACATGGGCCCATAACGAAGGACAAAGAGAGCGAAGGCGATGATCCAGAAGCCTGCCGCCACGCCCAGTAGAGGCAATACCCAGATCTGTGCGAACGCGGCGATGATGCGGAAGATCGCTGCCAGCGTCACCGCGGCATAGAGGAGCGTGGTGGCAGGGTCAGCGCTGAGCCTGCGGCCGGTATGGCCGCGGGTGGCCCGGGTCATCACCCCGAGGATGGTGGTACCTGCGGCGCCAATGGTCATGGCGTGGATCCCTGCACTCAGCGGCACGGCGGAGCTCAGGACCGAGGCTCCGAGCAGTCCCGCACCGATGCAGAGCCAGCCATAGCCGATGTGCAGGACGACAAGGAGCGGCTCGGCGAGGGTGCGGATGCCCTGCCAGCGCGACAGGCGCCACAGATTGGCGACGGCACCCAGAATGAGAAGAACCCCTGTGGCTGGCAGATGGGGAAAGAAGGCCCAGGCAAAGAGCCCGAGATGAAGGCTGGCAAGGGCAATGCGGTCGGCGGCTCCTGGTTTGGCGGGAAGCTCGCTCACCCGACGCTGTGACAGCCAGCTGCGCGTAAAGCCCGGAACGATGCGCCCGGCGATGACCGAGACCAGAACGAGCACCGCACTGAGGCCAAGCCGCCAGCCAAGCCCTGCGGGAATGGCAACGCCATTGGCCTCAAGGTGCATCAGGAAATTGGCAATGGTGAGCACGACGACCGGAACGATCATGGGGATGTTGCGCCGGTCTTTGCCGGCGATGAGTTCGCGGGCGATGATGGCGGTCAGTGTCAGCGGAAAAGCCAGATCGGCACCGATGGCAAGCCAGAGCGGCAACCATTTGGAAATCAGGCAGGCGATGCGGCCGAGGAGCCAGAGTGCGGCGAGGAGGCCGAGCGGCGCGCCACTGACAGGCAGACGGCGGGTCCAGTTTGGTATTGCGGTAAGCAGAAAGCCTGCCACCGCGGCCATGATGAAGCCGAAGAGCATTTCATGGATGTGCCAGGCGAGGGGATCAAAGCGGCTGGGCAGACGCATCCGGGTCGTGAGCATGGTGATCCAGAGCGCGAGCGCCACCGCGGCCCAGATGGCGGCGGCAAGGAAGAAGGGACGAAACCCGCCGCTCAGAAGTGTCAGCGCGCGCGCCGGGCGCGCGCGCAGGGCCGCCTGGCTCATCGGGTGGCCTCCCCGCTCTGCAGTGCAGGACCAGCTTGGTGAATGAAGACCTGCCCAAGCCCGTGCAGGAAAGACCGCAGCGTGATGAGAACGTCGCAGGCCCTGGCGACGTGAAGAATCCATTTGAGCCCGTGGCCAATCGGAACTTCGCGCGTGGTGCCGGTGAACGTGACTGACATGAGAAACCCCCAAAGTCTGGCGCGGGGAAGCGGGGATAGATGCCCGCGCGGGTGAAAGTGCTTTGCTGCCTGGACCACCTCTGGCAGCCTCTGCATCAGGTGGTGTGGCCGGTGATGTGTGCCATCCGCCGGGTCTGGCAAAATCGCAGAAGCGGAAGAACCGATCGGATTTGGGCGCCAAAGGGATCGCGTGGGGTCATTCGCCCTCTCCTGGTTCTGCGCTGAACTGGTCGGGATATTTGCTGGGGGTGTCATCCCACCTGGCCGCATCGGGCGGCGGCGGCTTGCGCGTGGTGAGGTTGGGCCAGATCCGGGAAAAGCTGCGATTGAGTTCGAGATAGGGCTGCGCGGCCGGATCGGTATCGGCGACGATGGCATCCACCGGACATTCGGGCACGCAGACCCCGCAATCGATGCAGACATCCGGATCGATGACGAGCATGTTCCGGCCTTCGTAAAAGCAGTCCACCGGACACACGCTGACGCAGTCGGTGTATTTGCAGCGGATGCATTTGTCGGTGACGACGTAGGTCATGCCGGTTCTCCCAGAGGGAGCTTGTCTTTGCCGTGCCTGTAGAAGAGGCCCAATTCAAGGCTGCGGGCGATGGTCTGGGCGCGGCCTGCAAAGGCTGACGCAAGCTCGGGCACGAAGAGTTCGTGCGCTGTGGCCGAGAACAGGCTAAGCCAGCGGCCAAAATGGGTAGGCACTACGGCGTTCAGCCGCAGATGTGCCGCCATCGGATTGCCATGATAGCGGCCGGACATGCGCATCAGGCTCGACCAGAAGGCACACATCTTCTCAAGGTGCGGATCCCAGTCGGCAATGGCGTTATTGAAGATGGGACCAAGTTCTGCATCGTTGCGGATTTTTGCGTAGAAGCCGTGCACGAGCGCGTGGATCTGGTCTTCGCTGGGAATGGGCGGGGCCTTGGGTCCACCCGGCTCGGACATGGAACACTCCCTAAAACATGTATCATTAATACCTGTTTGTGAACCTATTGCCGTGCCGGGTAAAAAGCAATATCGTTGATACTGCTTTTATGCAGGTGCGACAACGGGTGCGGCTG
>JAKAVI010000221.1 GCA_021817355.1 Pseudomonadota bacterium
GAACGAGTTGGGTGTTGCCCCGCATCGCCACTCCGCGCACGGGCATGCGGGTGGTTTGGACCTTATGGCTAACGATTGAAACCTTGCTGCCCACCAGGGCATTGACCAGCGTTGACTTGCCGGCATTGGGCGCACCGATAACCGCGACAAAGCCGGCGCGGTTGGCAGGATCATTGTTCATGGGCTCTTTTCTACACGTTGCAGCATGGCTCGCGCCGCGGCCTGCTCGGCTTCACGTTTGGAGCCACCGCTTCCTTGTGTTGGTTGCAGACCTTCAATAGATACCTCAACATCAAACTGCGGGGCATGATCAGGTCCACCGCGGCTCACCACGCGATAGACCGGCGCGCCACGGCCATGTGGTCGCCCCTGGGCCCATTCCTGCAATGCCGTCTTGGCATCGCGCATGTCCCGTCCCAGATCTTCGAACGCATTTTGCCAATGCTGCAGCACGAACTGACGCGCCGCCTCCAGACCACCGTCGAGGTAAAGCGCGGCAATCACCGCCTCAGTCGCCCCGCTGAGAATCGCCACCTTGTGCCGGCCACCGGATTTGGCCTCACTGGCAGCAAGAACCAGATGGCTGGACAAGCCGGCATTTTCTGCCGCCGCCGCGCAGGCTTCGCGGCGTGCGAGGGCATTGAACTTGAGCGCCAAGAGACCTTCGGCGTCATTTGGATAACGCTCGTAAAGGGTCTGGGCCAGGATTAGACCCAAAACCCGATCGCCCAGAAATTCGAGGCGTTCATTGGAGGCCCGCGCGTCGGCGCTCGAATGGGTCAGTGCGCGCCGCAGCACCCTTGGATCGCAAAATGTGTGGCCGAGCGCCGATGTCAGCACAGACAGCTCGGCAGTGAGCACCTTAGTCAATGACGGTGAAGAGCCGGTCCCAGCGGATCGACCACGGCCACTTCCAGATTTGCCACCAGCTCGCTTTGTCATTGACTGAGAAAAAGATCAGTTCCGCTTTGCCCACCAGATTTTGTGCTGGAACGTACCCCACATCGGCACGGCTGTCGTCGGAATTATCACGGTTGTCGCCCATCATAAAATAGTGGCCGGGGGGAACCTTGAACAGCTTGGTATTGTCGTAAGGCCCGTCAGGGGTACTGTCGAGAATATAATGGGTCTTCCCCCCCGGCAGAAATTCCTCATAGCGCGGCACACTGCGGTGATAGCCGTCAATGGTCTCGACATAGTCCGAAACCCTCTTCTCCGGCACGATCTTATCATTAATGTAAAGGCGATCATGGATCATCTGCACTGTATCGCCCGGTAGCCCGATTACGCGCTTGATATAATCGATCGAAGGATCGCTCGGTAGCCGAAACACCACGACATCACCACGTTTGGGCTGAGACGCGAATATCCGTCCATGCCAGAGATCGCCCAGCGGCCCGAGACCCCAGGGGAACGAATAGCGGCTGTAGCCATAGGCATATTTCTCGACAAACAGGTAGTCGCCAACGAGAAGCGTGCTTTTCATGGAGCCCGAGGGAATGTTGAAGGGCTGGATGACAAAGCTGCGTATGACGAGGGCGATCAAGATCGCATAGACCAGGGTCTTGACGATCTCGATCCAGCTCTCCTCTTTCTTGGGAGCGGGTTTTTCTTTCGTCCCCTTGCCCTCCGGCAAGGACTGACCGCGCCGGCCCGACAGGGCATCGGCCGCGGTGGGGCCCGATGGCTTTGGTGCACTGGCCACGGTGGGCCGTGCCGACGCGTCCTGGTCGCTTTTTGGTGGCTGCGCCGGCCCGTGGTCCTTGCTCATTATCTCGTACCTATCTGTCTCGATGGGGAAGGAAGCGGATACGCTCCGCCTCGTCAAGGCAAGGTGTCAGGCTTTCGAGCCCAGATCTGCAGATAGGGGGACTGCCGAAATGATGACGATCGCTTGGGCCAACGGAAAATCGTCGGTTATGGTCAGATCGATTTGCGCGCGATGGCCGCTCGGAGTGAGCTCCTCGAGGCGCCGAAGCGCCCCACCCGTCAGCTGCATCGACGGTTTACCGCCGGGCAGGTTAACCACGCCCATGTCCCGCCAGAATACGCCGCGCCGGAAGCCTGTCCCTAACGCCTTGGAGCAGGCTTCCTTTGCCGCAAAGCGTTTGGCGTAGGAGGCAACCCGCTGGGTCCGCCGTTCTGATTTTGCACGTTCAACAGATGTGAAGATCCGTACCAGAAAGCGCTCACCAAAGCGTTCAATACTGCGTTCGATGCGCCTTATGTCGATGAGATCCGACCCAATGCCGATGATCACAGCTGCACCCCGCTGCGGGCTTCATCCATGAGCTGACGCATACGGGATATCGCCACCTGCAAGCCGACAAAGATCGCCTCTCCGACTAAAAAATGACCAATATTGAGCTCGCGGATCTGCGGGATCGCCGCTATGGGAGCTACGGTTTCATAACTCAGGCCATGACCAGCATGCACTTCCAGTCCAAGCTCTGCGCCATAGGCCGCCGCGTCACGGATGGACTCCAGGCGCCAGCGGCGTTCGGTACCGCTGCTGTCACAATAGGCGCCCGTATGCAGCTCGACCACCGGTGCCCCGAGCGCCCTCGCGGCATCAAGATGACGTCGCTCAGGCTCCACAAAGAGCGAGACGCGCGTGCCGTTTTCGCGCAAGGCCCGCACCAAAGGCGCCAAACGATCGCGCAGGCCCAACGTGTCGATGCCTCCTTCGGTCGTACGCTCTTCACGCTTTTCAGGAACAATGCACGCCGCATGCGGACGATGACGCAGGGCTACCGCAAGCATCTCAGGGGTTGCGGCCATTTCCAGATTGATTGGCAAGTCAAGTTCATGCGTCAGACGCTCAATATCAGCATCGGAAATATGCCGCCGATCCTCGCGCAAATGGGCCGTAATGCCATCCGCACCGGCCGCAGCGGCAAGCTTGGCGGCGCGAACCGGATCTGGAAACGAACCACCGCGGGCGTTACGGATCGTCGCAACGTGGTCAATATTGACCCCAAGACGAAGCTTCGTCACCTGCACCGACTCCCTCCGCTGCAAGTGCAAAAAAAACCGCTGCTCATGCGAGACCTCGGCTACCCGGCTTGATCGCCGGCGTCGTTTTCAGGTGCGCAGGCAGTTCATCTGCCGGCCACGACGGCACTTCGATCGTAGCCAAGGCGATGAGTGGTACGCCAACGTCCGCCTTGCCGCCCGAGCGGTCGATCAAGCAGCAGGCTGCGACCGGATCGCCTCCCGCTTCGCGGATAGCGGTCAGACACTCGCGACTGGACAGACCCGTGGTCACAATGTCTTCCACCATCAGTACCGGCTGATCTTTTTCAAGATGGAAACCACGGCGCAACTGAAAGAGGCCAGTTTCGCGCTCGACATACATTGCCGGAACCTGAAGCTGACGTCCCATCTCGTAACCCGGCACAATACCTCCGACCGCAGGCGACACGATGGCGGTAAAGGGCCGCTTCACAAGCGCGCGAACCTTCTGGGCAAGAGCCGCACACAATCGTTCGGTGCGCCGCGCGTCCTGAAATACCAGTGCCTTTTGCAAAAATAGGTCGGAATGTCGTCCACTGGATAGAACAAAATGGCCTTCGAGCAACGCGCCCGCAGCCCGAAATTCATTCAAGACATCATCCACTGTCACTTTGCTCGCTCCGTTCCAAATCATCGCCTTCCTGCGGCCCGCGCACTCGGTCAACCGACTCGACCGCCGCGTTCACGCGTAGCGCGCCAATGATGTTCTGCAAATGGGCGACGTCGCGGACCTCGATGTCGACCGTGAAATCAAAGAACAGCGGATTGCGACCCAGTACCTTGAGATTGAATATATTTCCGCCATTATTCGAGATCACTGTCATCACCGCAGCTAGAGATCCCGGGGCATTTTCGACTCGCACGGCGATACGCGCTATCGAAGGCCCAAGGTCGGCAGCGTATTTGCCCCAGCTAACATCTAACCAATCAGCCATTGCGCTTTGCGCTTTTTCAAGTTCACCACAGTCAATGGTATGAATAATCGCACCTTGCCCAGGCACCATGATACCGACGATGCGGTCACCTGGCAGTGGATGGCAACAGCTGCCGAGTTTGTAGGAAATTCCTTCCGTCAGTCCGCGGATGGAAATCGTCTTATGTTCGCCTGGCTGGGAAAATAGAGCGAGCTTGTTGCGTTCAGGATCGCGCTTGATCTCGGGAAACACAGCTTCGACGACTTCCTGGGCACGCAGCGCTCCACGACCAAGTTCGGCGTAGACATCTTCCGGTTTGGACAGACGCAACTTGCGCGCAACCTCTTCGATCGCCTTATCGGTCAGTTCGAGACTGAGATCACTGAACGACTTTTCCAGGATCCGCTTGCCAAAGGCGATGTTTTCGTCGCGCTGGGCGTGACGCAAAAAGCGCCGGATCTCGGCTCGGGCACGCCCCGTGACGACAAATTGCTCCCAAAGCGGTGACGGCGCCGCATCCTTGGTACGTATGACTTCAACCTGATCGCCATTACCCAAGGCGGTATGCAATGGCACGTGTGCACCATTGACCTTGACGCCGACCGTGGTGTTGCCGAGATCTGTGTGCACGGCATAGGCGAAGTCGATTGGCGTCGCGCCGCGCGGTAGCGCAATCAGATCACCCTTGGGCGTAAAGCAAAATACCTGGTCCTGATACAGGTTAAGCTTGGAATGATCGAAAAACTCTTCCGCGGAGTCACCTCTTTCCAGCAGATCCACCATATCGCGCAGCCACTCCAGAGCCTTTTCGGATGGCTCCTTTTCGCCAACGTGCTCGCGATATCTCCAGTGGGCGGCAACACCGCGCTCGGCAACCTCGTGCATCTGTTGAGTACGTATCTGCACTTCGACACGTTGATTTTCGGGCCCCATGACCGTGGTATGAATTGATTGATAGCCATTGGTTTTGGGATTGGAAATGAAGTCCTTAAACCGATCAGGGATCATGCGCCAGCTTTGGTGCAGTACGCCCAACGCGCGATAGCAATCATCGGTTGTGGCAACAATCACGCGAAAACCCAGAATGTCGGAAAGTTGCTGGAAATTCAGCTGCTTTTCCTTGAGCTTGCGCCAGATTGACCATGGCCGCTTGGCCCGGCCCGATACCCATGCCTCGATACCTTCTTCGGCGAGGCGGCGCTTGATCTGATCAGCAATGCGGCCAATCCGATCGCCGCTGGTGTCCTTCAACCGTTCCAACCGGGTTAAAATCGAATTGCGCGCCTCCGGATTAAGGTCCGCAAATGCCAGATCCTCAAGTTCCTCGCGCATGTTCTGCATGCCGATGCGCCCGGCTAACGGGGCATAAAGATCAATCGTTTCCTGAGCGATCCGATGACGCTTGTCGGGCTTGGAGATATAATTGAGCGTGCGCATATTGTGCAGTCGGTCGGCCAGTTTGACCAAGAGAACACGTACGTCACTCGTGATGGCAAGCATCAGCTTGCGAAAGTTTTCGGCCTGTTTTGTCCGCTCGCTGAAGACCTCAAGCTGAGACAGCTTGGTGACGCCATCCACTAGGACCGCAATCTCCTCACCAAAATCACGCTTGATATCGTCAAAGGTGACGCTGGTGTCCTCAATCGTATCGTGCAGGAGAGCGGTAACAATGGTTGCGACATCGAGCTTGAGCTCAGTGAGGATGGCCGCAACCTCGAGCGGATGGGCGAAATAGGGGTCACCCGAGGCCCGCAGCTGCTTGCCATGGGCATGCATGGCATAGACATAGGCCTTGTTGAGGAGATCCTCATCGGCCTCAGGATCGTAGCTGCGCACGCGCTCGACGAGCTCAATCTGACGCATGAGTTTGCGCCGCCGCGCACGCGCGGGCGGTGGCGCTGCCGCTGGAGCGGTCGCCAAGGTGGTGGAAAGGGGCTTCGGCGGTGTCGTCATATCACCGCAGCATATAGGAATTTGCGGCGCATTTTACCCTATCGGCGCGTGCGACAGGACTAAAGGCGCCACCCCTACTCGTCGTAGTCGACCTCGGGCTCTGGCTGCGGTTCAGCCCGCCGCTGTGCCTCGCTCGTCAGGGCCCGCAGCAACTCCTCTTCCGTCACCTGACGGAACTGAACGTCCTCACGGGTATCATCCTCGCCCGGTGCTTCTTCAGGCTCATCGACTTCGGCGTGCTTTTGCAGAGACTTGATGTACTCCTCGCGGACGACATCGGGGGTCAGCTGACGGTCGGCGATTTCGCGCAGGGCGACGACAGGATTCTTGTCGCGGTCGCGGTCTACCAGAGGCTCGGAGCCTCCGGAAAGCTGCCGGGCCCGGAAGCCGGAATAAAGTACAAGATCAAAACGGTTGGGGACCTTGTCGACGCAATCTTCAACGGTAACACGAGCCATAAAGAACCCTTTGAATTCAC
>JAKAVI010000301.1 GCA_021817355.1 Pseudomonadota bacterium
GCTCGCAGCGTTGCTGACAGCGATAGGCTGAAGCATCAGGCGCCTTGCCATGCTCGCAGAACAGCATCACGCCCTCGGGCTTCAGGACCCGGCGCATCTGCTGCAGCGCAGTCGACACATCGCTGATGGTGCACAGCGTATAGGTGATGAGGATGGTGTCGACGCTTCTGTCCTCAAGTGGAATCTGTTCGCCCGGCAGATCGAGGAATTCGACCGGAATCGGCTGTTCCTTCAGCCGCTCCTTGCTGCGCGCCCGCATCTCGGCCGAGGGCTCCAGCGCCCACAGCTGTGTCACCTTGCCCGCATCATAGAAGGGCAGGTTGTGGCCCGCGCCAAAGCCGATTTCGAGCACGCGGCCCGCGGCGCGCGGGACCACCTTGCGGCGCTGATAGCGGATGGGTTTGGATGACATCGCCCGGTCGAGCAGTGCAGGCAGGATATGGCGCGCGTAGAACCCCATGGGCAGGTCTCCGATGTCCCGTCAGCGTGTCAGTCTCGCTAATGGGCAAGATTGTAGCAAGGCAGCCCGAGATTGGAATTGGGGCTGTTGGGCCGACAGGGACGGGTAAACTTGCGGGCCGGCGCCTTCTGTTTCTGGCGCTGCTGCTCCCAGACGCTGTTAGGCGGCTTGCCCAGGCGCAGCCCCTTGCCCGGGTTTAGGGGCGGCAAATCCCACAGGTCGAACTGGCAATGCAGGCGGTCGAGGGGCGAAAGGTAGCCGTAATTCATCTCGCTGCAATTATAGAGATATTCACCGAGCGCCCGCAGGCCGTTGTAATCCTCACCGGAGAGGGGTGCGGTTTGCGGCGGCGGAGGAACGGCGAAGCCTTCCGCGTTCGGGACCGGGAAGCTCTCCGAGGGGGCGGGCTTTTTCTTATTCTTTTTCGGGCGTAGCACGGGAACCGGCGCCGCAGGGGCGCTGATCTTCGGCTTGGTCAGCCAGAGGGTGATCGCGGTCTCATGGAAGTGCAGGGTTTCGGAGGAAGGCTTGTAGAAGGACTCCAGAATGATCCAGAGCACAAGCGCATGGAGCAGCAGCACCAAAAGGCCGGCCGCAACGGCCCGCTCTGCCGAACGGGTGCGGCTGGGAGGTGGAGGCGGCTCTGTGTGCAAGGCCTTAAGGCCACTCATGGATGCTCCGCGGCTCACCGCCAGCTGATGACCAGCGCGCCCGAACGATAAGGGCCCCGGCAGCTGCTGACTGGCCATTGTCCTTCAGCTGGCAAATCCGAGGCGATTGCGGTCGCCGTACCAGGTGGCGCGATGGCTGCCGGCCTGCCCATATAGCCCGCCTTGGGGTCTTGGGCGAAGCCCCTATCTGGGATCTTTTGCCGCGTTCAAGCCTGACCCATGACAGACCGCGGCACCGCGCCGGCCGCAAGGGGGCATGCGGGGCAACGCGGACGCTCTGCCTCGGCCATCCGTGCCATCAAGACCACCTTCGAGGGGAAGGTTCACTCCGGGCCGAGGGTGACCTTGATGCCATCGAGGGCCTCTGAACAGCTGATCTGGCAGGCCAGGCGCGAATTGTCCTGTACCGCAAGCGCCATATCCAGCATATCGGTCTCGGCATCGGATTTGGGCAGCAGCTTCTCGTACCAGCCATCTTCGACATAGACATGGCAGGTGGCACAGGCGCATGCGCCGCCGCACTCGGCGGTGATGGGAAGGCCGGCGTCGCGCAGCATTTCCATCAAGGTCCAGCCGTCGCGTCCTTCAATTTCTCTCGACACGCCAGAGCGGTCGGTGGCGATGATTTTCATGGCTCTCTCACAGAGCGGCGTCAGGCGACGCCGAGTTTTCTTTGCAGGTTTGATGACGAGGTCGTGTACTGGAAGCGCAGCTTCTCATTGGGCCGGCAGACGTGGAATGCTGCCTGCGCCATCAATGCGGCCTCATGGAAGGTCGAGAGAATGAGTTTGAGTTTGCCTGGATAGGTATTGATGTCGCCAATGGCAAACAGGCCTGGCACTTCACTTTCAAATTTTGCCGTATCCACGGCAATAAGATTTTCATGCAGATTGAGGCCAAAATCAGCGATCGGGCCGAGCTTCATGGTCAGGCCGAAGAAGGGCAGGAAGCGATCGCAGGTATGGCGCCATTCGGTCTTGTCGGTTCCCGCGAGGGTGACTGCTTCAAGTTTGCCACCTTCACCATGGAGAGTCTTCACGTTGGCGACGTGAAAGCTGACCTTGCCCTGCGCCACGAGCTCACGCATCTGGTTGACACTATGTTGGGCGGCGCGGAAGCCATCACGATGATGGACGAGCGTCAAGGATCGTGCGAGCGGGGCGAGGTTCAGTGTCCAGTCGAGTGCGGAATCGCCGCCACCGGCGATGAGCACGTCGCGGTCGCGGAACTCGTCCATCTTGCGCACGGCGTAGAACACGGACTTGCCTTCATAGGCATCGATGCCGGCGATCGGGGGGCGCTTGGGCACAAAGCTGCCGCCGCCGGCGGCAATGACGATGACCCGGGCGAGGATCTCGGTGCCGGCGTCGGTCGACAGCTGCCAGCGGCCATCCTCGTGGCGCTTGAGCGCACATGCCATTTCATTGAAGTGGAAGGTCGCGCCGAACGGTTTGATCTGCTCCAAAAGCCGATCGGTCAGTTCCTGACCGGTTACGATGGGCAGTCCGGGAATGTCATAGATGGGCTTTTCCGGATAAAGCTCGGTGCATTGTCCGCCTGCTCGGTCAAGAATGTCGACGAGGTGACATTTGAGGTCGAGGAGCCCCAGTTCGAACACTGCAAAGAGCCCGATCGGGCCCGCGCCGATGATGGCAACATCGGTTTCGATTGGACTGCTCATGGTATTTCACACTTTCTTATTGTATGAATTCTAATTTATGCGGCAGTATATGTAGAATTGGCCGCAGCTGCAATGCCACCCGACCGTCAGCGCAGCCAGGCAGGCCTATATCCAAGCTGACGGCGAGAATCAAAGACCGCGCCGGCCACACTAGCCGCGGTGGTAGTGCGCGATAAAGTCGGCAACAAGCCGCATTTCGTCAGCCAAGGCGCCAAGTCCCCTGCTGGCGCCATAGCCTTTGGGGCTCTGCTTTTCGAGGGTGGCGGCAAGCTCACCAAGACCGAAAGCGCCAATGCCGCGGGCGCCACCCTTGAGGGCGTGGGCATGCTCCCGCCAGTTCTTGGCATCGCCGGCCTGATTGGCGACGCGTAGCCGTGCGAAAAGCTCCTCAGCCTGGGTGCAGAACAGTGCAAGGATTTCGCGATTGAGCGCGACATTGCCGCCCGTATAACGGTCCAGATGACTCAGATCGACGGGCGTTGTGTCGGCGCTCATGTCGACTGGTGTGACGCAAAAGACTTAAGGTTCTGTCAGTATCCGGCATTTTTAAGAACGACGAACGACCAGATCGTCCGGCCTTGGTCGCCTGTACCGGTTGAGTTTGCCACACTGCCACACTGCCCGAATGCCAGCTGCGGCTAATATGGACGCCAGCCTCCCGGGAACGGAGAGACCCCGAACAGCCAGAGATGGGCGAACAGCACCGCGACGAAGAGCGCCATCGCCGCCCAGAAGCGCCAGCCAAAGCTCTCAGCAATGTTGAGCGTGGCGCTGCCACGCAGCACCGCTGCAAAAGGTATGCTCGAGGTGCGTTTGGCAAAGTCGTCCCAGGCCGGGCCTAAAGCGCGCCGCCGCTTGGCGTCAATCGACCAGGTACCCAGGAGGCTGAGCACGAGGAAGGCGGTGAAGAAGATCACGGATGCTTCATCGCCGTTGACGGCGAGATGGAAGGCGGACCACAGCGCGACGGCCCACAGGAAGGGGTGGCGGGTGATGCGCAGCACACCCTTTACCACGGCCGGATCACCGGTGGCAGTGTCCTGGCCGACGCTGGTCGGATTGGCAGAAAGCAGACCCTGCACACCAAGAAAAAAAGCGATGCCGATGATCAAGATTCCCGAATCGTGAAGACCGCGGCCGCTCTGCCACCATTGGGCATCAAGGCCCCCCGACTGCGCCAGATTGTAGGAATAGCCAAGCCACACCAGGGCCCCCACCGAAATCGTGGAAAAGGCGAGCATGTAACCGCCTTCTCCCAGCAAGCGCACCAAGCCACCGCGCACTCCGGTGCCCGCAATCACAAGATGGGTGATAACAAACACGGCCGCAGCCGCAATCAGCATGCTCATGCCTTCCCCCTCGTTTCTGGCCGCTGTCACAGCACCGGTCCAGCGCCCTTTTGCGCCACAGCTGGCAAGCCGGGCATTTGTCAGGCCTTGAGCGCCGAGCATGCCAGCTGTGGCCGCGGGCGTAAAGAATGGCACCGCCAGAACCGGACACCCCCAAGGGCCAGCCATGAAAAAAAGGCCGGCACAAGGCCGGCCCAGGACAAGGGAGTTCCAGGAGTGTTCAGGCCTGGCCCTGTAGTCCCTGCATGATCGTACGGTTGACCTCGATCAGCGGATCCATGGAGGCGCCCCGTCGCACCACGTCTTTCGAATAGCGGGAGACCCACAGCGACAAAGAAACGATGTGAGCCCGTAACTGCGGTGGGAGGCGATTGCGGTCATCCAGGCAATCGGCCGCCAGGGAGCCCCACAGCCGACGGTTCCAGTCGACAGCCTCTGCCAGCGGGCCGCCTCTCACATTCTTGGCCTTGGCTTCAAGCAGCGCTCCCGTAACCTGCCCGAACAAACGGTATTCGGCGGTCCGTGGATCTTCAGTAATGCGCTGCGTTCGCTGATAGGCGTGATGGCTCATAACTCAGACGCTCCCGTTCGAACTCAAAAAGCTTCTTGCATTGCATCAGCGCGCGGTAATAGCCGCCCGCCATGACTTCGCGGCTGATATCGACACAGACCGCCAATGCAGCGCGCGAGCGGATGGCGCTCATGAACTCAGTCATGCGCAGCGCAAAATCGTTGTAGTAAGTTTCCGTTTCATCACCATCGAGGTACATCATCATGATCGGGAAATAGATCCGGCGCGCGGGTGTGTTCGCGTCCTCCGGTTGCATGATGTCCCGCTCTCGCAGGATGCAGGCCTTGTTCTGCAAGACAAGGCTGGTCCGCTTGTCCCCGTTGGTAAGTACCGCGCCGTTAAGCACAAATTTCTCGCCGGGTTTTAACGACAGCTTGAGTGGCATTGCCAACGTCCCTTTTTGCGCTGTTGCGAAGCCCATCGCGTTTCGTGCGCGGGTTGACCCTATCCCGACTTCGTTAAAAAACTCCTTGTATCTAAATTATTCATCTTCACCGTCGATTAAGCATGATGGGGTTTGATGGGGGTGGATAAGAGGAGTCCGTACATGGCACTTGGTCGTTCTGGTCTTGATACGATGACCGGCATGGGCGCCGCTGATGCCGCGCTCGCGCGCATTGAATCCTCCGAGCAGGATGCAGCAGCGGTGGCCGATCGTGCCAAAGCTACGGAGCTGGTGCGTCGCGCGATCAAGCTGTGGCGGCGCGGCGAGGTGGCACGCACGGCGAAGATGGCGCTGCGCGCCACAGAGGTCGATCCCAGCTATGGCGCGGCGTTCCATATGCTCGCACTTGCGCTTGAAAAAATGGGTCATCTGCACAAGGCACTTGTTACCTATGAGCAAGCCTATGCGCTTGATCCGGAGGACAGTGATCTTCTGCTCAATCTCGGCCTTACTGCGTGGGGGCTGAAGATGTACACCTCCGCCGCCGATATGTTCGCGCAGTATATCGCGCGTCGCCCCGATTCACCTCTCGGCTACAACAATCTGGGCAGTGTCCTGTGTGATCTTGGCGATGTTCCCCAGGCAATTGAGACACTGCGTACGGCCATCTACCGCATGCCGCATGAGGCGGCGCTGTGGAATTCGCTGGCGACCGTGCTGTCCGAGCAGGGACGCGCCGAGGAAGCCCTGGTGTTTTACAAGGAAGCCATTGCTCTGGACCCCGGATACTCGCGGCCCTGGCACAATCTTGCCTTTGCCCTGTCCCATCTGGGCCAGCTCGAAGACTCGCTTGAAGCCTATGACGAGGCTCTGGCGCGGGCGGTTGACCCCGTTGACCTTCTGGAAGGACGTCATTCCCGCAGCATCTGTCTGATCGGCATGGGTCGGCTGGAAGAAGGCTTTCACGAATACGAAGTTCGCAATGAACCGAGCTTCCGGGCCTATGTAAGGTACATGGTTGACGCGCCGCAGTGGCAGGGTGAGGCGCTTGAGGGCAAGCGCCTTCTTGTCATAGGCGAACAGGGTCTCGGCGACGAGATCATGTTTGCCTCCGTCCTGCCCGATCTCAGCCGCGTGCTCGGCGGTACGGGTCAGCTGATGATTGCTGTTGATCCGCGTCTTGTTTCGCTGTTCCAGCGCTCCTTTC
>JAKAVI010000458.1 GCA_021817355.1 Pseudomonadota bacterium
AGCTGCGATAGCCAAGCAGTCTGGCAAGTTCCAGACGCAGCTTCAGGATCTCGCCCATGCGGGCCCGATTGTCCTGCGCATTGCCACGCCGGCCGCGACTGGCCCATGCGCCCAATACTTTTTCCCGCACTGTGCGGCTATGGGCATAGGTGAGGACCGCTTCCACGGAGGAGCGCGAGGCGTTGACGGCGTAGGGACTGTCTAGACCGTTTTCGCGGGCCAGTTCCGTAGCTGCAATGCGGGCAAATTCCGGCAACCCCTCGGCCTCCTCGGCCGACAGTGGCATGATGCTCTGCTGTTCGTCGGCAAGTACAGCCTGGGAAAATTCAGTGCCGAGTATGGCAAGCTTTTCACTGATCTGGGCGAAACGCTCCTTTTGTGCGTTATCGAGCTGGGCACCGGCGCGGATAAAGTCCAGGCGATAGCGGTCGAGTACGCGGCGGTGTTCGTCGTCGGGAAGCTGGTCGCGTGCTTCGCGCCAGATCTGATCGATGCGGGTAAAAAGCGCACTATTCAGATAGATCGCGGTAAAGTGGCGGGAGAGCACCGGGGCCATCTCAAGCTCGATAGCCTGCAGCTCGGAATTGGTGTGCGAGCTTGCTAGATTGTAGAATACGTGTTCGACGCGGCGCAAAGAACGGCCGCTGCGCTCCAGAGCTTCAATCGTGTTAACGAAGCTCGGCTGCTCTGGATTGGACGCAATGGCGTCGATTTCGGCGTTGTGTTCGCGCAATGCGGCTTCGAAGGCCGGGCGAAAATGTTCAGGCCGGATACGATCAAAAGGTGGGGCCTCGAATGGGGTTTGCCACCGGACGAAAAATGGATTGTCTTGCATCGCAGAAGCCTTGCTGGTCGCCTCTGGGCTTAGCGCGAAGATGGGTTCGCCGTCCAGAACCAGAGTGACCGGCTCCGACTGGCAGTCTCGGCGGCGCGGATCGCAAGGCCTACGTCACCAGGCAAAATGTCTGGTCGCTGGCCCTATGGTGCTATTCCACGGATGGTCCAGGCGTACAACCCAGTTGCCTGCGCCGAACCTGTTCAGCGCAGCGCCCAGGAAATCGTCACAGAAGCCTCCACCTTCTGCAGGCCAGGCGCGACCGGCGTCCGAGCCAGAGCCATGGTTCGCAGAACAAAAGGTTGGGGCGGCTGCTCGCTACCGGCCGCAATCGACTGGATGGGGCCAAGGCGCACACCGGCCGCCCTGGCATAGGTCTTGGCCGCGCGCATGGCCGCATCGACCGCCTTGGCGCGGGCCCTGGCGAGGAACGGTGCAGGCTTCGAGACCAAAAAGCGTACACCGTCGATGCGATTGGCGCCCGCCTTTACAAGTCCATCGACGACACTGCCTACATCCTGGCGCTCCGGCACCGTCACGGTGACGACATTGGTGGCTCTATAACTGAGGATCCGGTCCTTCCGGCTGGCTCCGGTGCCATAGTCGGGAAAGAGGGCGAGCTCACTCGTGCGAATGTCGGCCTTGGGTATGCCGGTCCTGGCCAGGGTGGCAAAAATGTCTCCCATCTTGGCATTATTCTTTGCCAGAGCGCTCTGAGCGTCGGGAGCTTCAGTGGTCACCCCGGCGCTCACCACGGCTTCGTCGGGTAAGACGGTAACCTCCCCATACCCTGTGACAGTTAACTGACGTGGCGTCTGGGGCTGGGCAAACGCGGCACCCACTGGCAGGGTACTGAACAGCAATCCCATGAGTACCGGCTTAAATGCGGCCATCCTGCACCCCCGCGAAAAGTTACCGCGGATAATTGTCCGCCGGCAGGGCAAAACTGAGGCAGGGGCTTGGGTCTGCGCAAATTTCTGCTAGAACCGGGGCCCCTCTGGGGCCTGTAGCTCAGTTGGTTAGAGCCGGCCGCTCATAACGGTCTGGTCGCAGGTTCGAGTCCTGCCGGGCCCACCAACCACTCGCTTTGTCCAGTCTTGAGACATAGGTAACGTTTCGTACCGGAGACATGGGTTACACCCGGCCGCCCAAGTGTTGCATATGGTCCTTGCGCAGCGATGCGTTCTCATCGCGCAGCCGGGCGCGGGCCACGGTTGCGAACCGGGCAATGTTGCTCTTCGTCAGCAAATGGCGCGGCACCTCCGGATGCTTCTCCAGCGCAGCGATCATCCGAAGAGCTTCCTCCCGCTCGCCTTCCACCTGCGACAGTGACCGGCAGAACATATCCGTATCTCCGACCGTCCCGTCGGCGAGGGCGGCATAGAGGCGTTCGATCCGCCCCTCAACCTCACGCAGTTTCCGGCGCAGGTCTTTGGCTTTTGAGGCGTTGACCTCTGTCTTGTTGCGGGCGCGGTCCAGAAGGCCACGCAGCGACGCCTCCAGCGGGTCGGGCGCGAAGATGCGCTCTTCGAGGCTGTCCAGAACAATCCCGTCAAGGACGGGCATCGGGATACTGCGCCCCTTGCAGGATGAGGCGCCTTCATTCACGCGATTGGTGCATGTGTAATAACGATATCGTCCGCCTTTGCCGGTGCGGATCTTAATGCCGCCGCCGCAGTTGGCGCAGCGCGCCAATCCCGTGAGCAGCGTCGGGTCGGTGACAACACGCGGCGCAACGCGGGTTGGACGCCGCGCTTCGAGCAGCTTTGGGACAACCTCAAACGTCTCGGGGTTGATGAGGACAGGTGTGGCGAACGACACCCATTCGCTTTTGTCCTTACTCCGGCTCAGTCGTACGTCAGTCCGGTTGAAGTAGTGCGTCCCGGCATAGGCTTCGCGCGTCAGAAGCTGATGCACGAGGCCGGAAGTTCATTTGCGATCCTTGCGGCGGCCGGCCGACAGACCCTTGCGTTCGAGGATGTCCGTATAGGGAGCGAGCTGCACAGCGTAATGCACTTTGGGCGATGAATTTTCCTCCGGGCCTTCTTCGCCGGCACCCGACTTGATGTCGCCGGAGACATAGACGCCGGTTTCCTTGCGGAGCAGGTCAGGGTCGCCGAGCAGGCCGGCTTCCTGAATGCGGCCGCTGTAGATTAGCGGCTCGCCCCGCTGCATGGCCTCCAGTGTCAGACGCTCTTTTTCGTCCCCGGCATAGGCAGAGAGGTCGAGGAAGGGCAGTTCGAGTCCGGCAATAACCTCGCGCTCATAGAGGGAACCCCGTTCCCAAAGCATTTTGACGAAGGGGTTGGGCTCATCCCGTTTTGCCGGATCGCCATAGAGGTCCATCGTGACCCGGTGCGGACAGGCCACGAGGTCGTACAACATCGAAGCCGTGATGGCTGTCGGCATAGGCCCCCCTTCAACCAGCCTACGATGCCGATAGACAGCCCATCAAACTTTGAAGCTCCTGACTGGCATTTTTTACAAGGGGTTGGTTTACATATAGACCGAATCCCCCTGATTTGGATCATATATGATCCATTGGGTTGACTTCGGCCGTTGTTCCGCTAGAATGGATCATATATAGGCCGAAAGTACCAAATACGGCTCATATATAGGTCATGGTGATCGGGATGACGGCGACGCATAAGACGCACAAGACGCATAAAAGGGCACATTCGCGCTACGCGCTGGAGGGGCTTAGCCTGTTCGGCAAGACCATCCGGCTCGGCCGAATGCAGCACCGGCTAACCGCACAGGAGTTGGCCGAGCGGATCGGCGTCTCGCGGAGCACCTTACAGCGTATCGAAAAGGGCGATCCCAAAGTCGAAATCGGACTGATGTTCGAAGCCGCTGCCATCGTCGGCGTAAAGCTGTTCGATGCGGACGACAAGGCTATCACAGCACTTTCGGACCGCACGGACGACCGCATCGCGCTGCTGCCTAAGCACGTCTACAAGGCCGGCAAGCAGGTCGTCGATGAATTCTAAGGTCCCCACATACGATGAAGCCTATGTCTGGGTCTGGCTGCCGGGTGCGACCGCGCCTGTTATTGCCGGACGGCTCTATGCCCATGACGGGCTCGTCAGCTTCAACTATGGCCGCAGCTATCGCGAGCTGCGCGAGGCCATCCCGCTTTATCTCCCCGAACTGCCATTGAAGGCTGGCGAACTGCCGCTGCTGGCGGGCCTGACCATGCCCGGCTGCATCCGCGACGCCGCTCCCGATGCCTGGGGACGGCGGGTGATCCTCAATCGCACGTTCGGGGTGAAGGGCGATGAAGTCGCAAAGCTCGATCTCTCGGAGCTGACCTTCTTGCTGGAATCAGGGTCGGATCGCATCGGCGCGCTCGATTTTCAGTTTTCGCCGACGAAGTACGAGCCACGCGTGCCGACCAATGCCACGCTTGAAGAGCTCGTCCAATCGGCGGAGCGCGTAGAGAAAGGTATTCCGCTCACTCCCGAATTGGATCAGGCGCTGCATCACGGCAGCTCGATCGGCGGCGCCCGGCCCAAGGCGCTGATCGAGGACGGCGCCGTCAAGCATGTCGCGAAATTTTCTTCCTCCACCGATATTTACAGCGTCGTCAAAGGCGAATTCATCGCCATGCGGCTGGCCGCGCTGTGCGGAATCAATGCCGCGCCCGTCTCACTAGTTCGCGCCGCTCATAAAGATGTGCTGCTCGTCGAGCGCTTCGACCGGATCAAGGCCGACGGCGGCTGGCAGCGCAAATCTATGGTCTCAGCGCTGACGATGCTCGCGCTTGACGAGATGATGGCGCGTTACGCCAGCTATCAGGATTTGGCGGAAATCATTCGTCACCGCTTCACCGCGCCGTCCGAAACTTTGCGCGAGCTGTTCAGCCGCATTGTCTTCAATATCCTTTGCGGCAACACCGACGATCATGCCCGTAATCATGCAGCGTTCTGGGATGGGGCCAAGCTCACCCTCACGCCTGCTTACGACATTTGTCCGCAGGCCCGCAGCGGCCAAGAGGCCAGCCAAGCCATGCTCATCAGTGGCAATAGCCGCATGAGCCGGATCGCATCCTGCCTCGAAGCCGCGCATCACTTTCTCCTAGGACAGCCCGAAGCTGCTGCCATCGTGGAAGGCCAGCTCCGCTGCATTGCGGAGAACTGGTCGCCCGTGACGGAGGAAGCTGCGCTCTCCGACACAGATCGCAATCTCTTCTGGGGTCGCCAATTTCTTAATCCTTACGCTTTTACGGCGCTCGACGGGAGCGCCGATGCTCTCCGCCTTCTGGCTGACGAACTGCGAAACACTGTCCACGCCTCATCCGGAGCCTAGATACTTACGCCACCGCCCATCTTCGCGCAAACTCCGTCCGGCACTAAGGCGCAACAGTACTTGCATCGTGCAAGAATGTTCACAGATGCATCGATGTCGCTTCCCGATTACTCAAACGGTGAAAAATATTGGACGAAGTACGCCTTGCTGACACATGCGATAGAGCTTTCTCTAAAAAGTTTCGCCGAGTATTCGGTCGCGGCCGGTAAACCGCTCGGCAAACATGTACCGAACCACGACTTGACCGGGTGGTATGAGCTGGCGCTTCAATATGGCTTTCCCGATCAGCCGGGCGTTGCCGAAAATATCGGCATCTTGAACGAGCTTCACCTTACCCATTATTCGCGCTACCCGCAGCAATCGGCGACGCCAATTCCGGGAGCGCAAAGCATTGCAGATACGACGGTTTATTATCTGATTTCGACATTCACTGCGTCCATTAACTCACGTTAGGGCTTTGCCACGAAAAAGCCGACAGATGCCCTAAACAAGAAGAGAGACAAAAACCTACCGACCGGCCGAGAAGCCATGAAGCGGAAGCCGCCCGAAGATATGCGCCTACGGCCCGCTAAGTTCGAGTTCGACCCAAAGAAAGCCTATACATCGGACCAATTGGCCGAGATTGGCGCGATATCCTTAAGGTGGAACCAAATCGAGGCCCATATCGATTTTGTCGGCTCGTTTATATTATTCAACAAGTTGCCGTTTTGGCTGATCGTCTCTACCGGAAAAGTCTTAGCAACGTTAGAAAGTTGAATCTGCTCAAAGAGTATATTGGCAAGGCGACCCTCTTCGACGACGACACCAAGTCGCGCATTGCTGATTGATTTGCGCAAGTCAAATGCAGGGCATACCGTAATGCGATAATACATCATCACATCTACGAACACGAAAAAGGCATAGGCACGTATGTTGATGACGCAAATTCGCCATATAAAATTCTTGTTTCAATGGAAGCGCTGGGGATACTTTATAAGATACTTTGTTCCCTGTTAGAGGAATTGCGTAAAATCGACATATTGTTCCGCATCGAGACTGACTCTCAACGGCCGGGCCGACTTGATGACAAAACGGGTGAATTTCACAAATTCAGCGAAGATGAATTACAGTCGCGTGTGATACCAGACCTTGTGA
>JAKAVI010000403.1 GCA_021817355.1 Pseudomonadota bacterium
ATGCCGCAGTCGCGGCAGGCGTGGCAAAGGCGCGCGAGAGGGGCTGGCGCATGAATCTCGCGGTCGTGGACCGCGGTGGAAACCTCATCGCCTTTTTGAAAAATGAGGATGCGCCGTTGCACTCCACAAGCCTTGCCATCGACAAGGCCTATACATCCTTGAGTTTTAATATGCCCTCGAAGGATTGGGAAAAGGTGCTTGCCGCCTCGAGCGAGGAGGTGCGGCGGGGAATTGTTACCCGTGAGCGTCTCGTGGTGTTTGGAGGTGGTCTTCCGATCCGCAAGGATGGTTGTCTTCTGGGCGCCATAGGCGCCTCCGGCGGCATGGAAGATCAGGACGAGATCTGCATTCGCGCCGCTCTGGCTGTGATTGGAGCGGATGTGCTGTGATGGCTTTGAAGCGTCCGCCTGCTCACCGGTCTAATGGAAGCCTCTGATGCGTGCTCTCGAAAACATTACAGTTCTTGATCTCACCCACATGCTTTCCGGACCCTACGGCACGATGCTGATGGCCGACCTGGGCGCTCGTACCATCAAGATTGAGCCGCCCGGCAAGGGAGAAGGCACGCGCCGGTTACTTGAGAAAAGTCCCTACGCGCGGGCCGGGATGGGCGCATATTTTCTGACCCTTTGCCGCAATAAGGAAAGTGTTGCCCTCGATTTGAAGAGTGACGCGGGGCGCGAACTTTTTTATGGTCTCGTGCGTGGGGCTGATGTTGTGGTGTCGAATTTTGGTGCGGGCGTAACCGCGCGACTTAAGATCGATTATGCTCACCTTTCCAGGATCAACCCACGCATCATCACCTGCTCGGTGTCTGGCTTTGGCGAAACAGGTCCTGCTCCGGATCGACCGGCTTTTGATCTCGTGGCTCAGGGTATGGGAGGAGGGATGACGCTTACAGGTTACCCGGACGGGGAACCCTTGCGGGCCGGCATACCCATTGGGGATCTGGCGGGTGGTATGTTTGGCGTCATCGGTATCCTGTCGGCGCTCGAGGCGCGCAACCACACCGGGCGGGGACAGCATATCGATATTTCGATGTTTGACTGCCAGCTTTCACTCCTCAATTATATGGCTACCATGTATCTTATGAGCGGGCGGGAGCCGGGGCGCAGCGGCAATGGCCATTTTGTCCATGTACCGTACAACACCTTCCGTACCAAAACGCGATGGCTTATTGTTGCAGTCATAACGGACAATTTCTGGCTCAATCTGGTGGAGCTTTTGGGCGATCCAGAGCTCAGAAATGACGCCTTTCGCACGCAACCGGGACGACTTGCGAACAAGGCGTTTATCGAAGCGCGCGTACAGAAAGCCTTTGAGAGCGAAAGTTGTGAATATTGGCTGGACGCGCTCGCCCGCTTCCGCATTCCTGCTGCGCCGGTCAACGATTTAGCTCATGCATTTGACGATCCCCAGGCAAAAGCGCGCAACATGACGGTCAGCGTAACCCTGCCTGACGGCAGCGCCGTCTTCGAACCGGGTAATCCTGTCAAGCTCTCCGACACCTATGCAGACGTATATGTGTCGCCACCAGTGCTGGGCGAGCATACCCGGCGGGTTCTGGCGGAATTCCTGGAGCTCGATGATGCCTATCTTGTAGCACTTGCCGAAAATGGCGTGATCGAACTGGGCGAGCGCGCATGAGAGCACAAATTGAAATCGTGGAGGTCGGGCCACGTGACGGCTTGCAGAACCAGGATGCCGTTCTTCCGGCCCAGACCAAGATAGCGTTCATCGAGCGGCTTATTGGGGCGGGTGCGCGACGCATCGAGATCGCGAGCTTCGTGAATGGGGCGCGGGTGCCGCAGATGGCCGATGCGGAAGCCGTCGTGGCCGGGGTGCCGGCCAGACCAGGTCTGGTGCGCATTGGGCTAGTGCTCAATCGCAGGGGGCTTGATCGGGCGCTCGCCACGGATGTTGAGGAAATCGGTATGGTGGCAGTGGCAAGCGACAGTTTTGGGCGGCGCAACCAGAAGCAGACAGCGGACGAGTCTGTCAGTATCGCTCGCGAGGTGATCCGTACTGCCAAGACTGAAGGGCGGCGGGTCCAGGTCACGATTGCAGTAGCCTTTGGCTGTCCCTTTGAGGGGGAGGTGCCCCAATCACGCGTGCTGGCCATGGCCTCAGCCCTTGCCGCGGAGGGTCCGTCGGAAATTGCGCTGGCCGATACAGTGGGAGTGGGGGTTCCGACACAGGTGCGGTCTTTTTGCCGGACACTCAAGCGGGAACTTGCCCCGATGCCGCTGCGCTTCCATTTTCATAATACCCGCAATGCCGGCCTTGCTAATGCTTTTGTGGCAGCTGATGAAGGTGCCGATACGCTGGATGCAAGCGCGGGTGGAATTGGGGGTTGTCCCTTTGCCCCGGCGGCGACAGGGAATATCCCGACTGAGGATCTGCTCTACATGCTGGAACGAAGTGGCGTTCGGACAGGCTATGATCTTGGGTCTTTCATGAAGCTTACTCCCTGGCTCGCTAAGACACTCGGCGTTGCCGTGTTGCCGGCTATGGTCAGCCGTACGGCGCCGTTTCCGCCCGTGGCTTGAAGCCTTCGGCGTAATAGTTCAAAATCTAAGTGTTGAGGCTGAGATGTTTGACGCTGACGCGATTGTCTCCATCGCCGATATTCCGTGTGTGCAGGCGCGCGTGAACGCAGATCGGGTTGCCCTGGTCTATGGTGAGCGCACCACCACTTATGAGGCTTTCAATCGCGCGACTGCGCAGGTTGCCAATGGACTGATTGATCTTGGGGTCAGGCCGGGCCAGCGGATCGCCTATCTCGGCAAAAATAGCGACCGCTTTTACGAAATTTTGTTTGGCGCTGCGCGCATGGGTGCGGTTCTGGCACCTATCAACTGGAGGCTTGCTCTACCCGAGATGGTGCATGTCTTGGAAGACGCAGGCGCACAAATCCTGTTTGTGGCACCGCCTTTTTATGCTCGTGCAAGCGAACTGGGTCGGGCCAGTGCGTCGCTCGGTACGATCGTGGCGCTAGAAGACGCCGAGGAAGGCTTTCTCACCTATGAGGACTGGCGCGAGGGGCAGGCGCTGGCCGCGCCTGACTATCGCCCCAAGGGGGGTGATAGCGTAGTCCAGCTCTATACGTCTGGCACTACGGGACTGCCCAAGGGGGTGGAACTGACCCACGACAATCTCACGACCCAACTGCGCCATGCCGGAATGATTGGCATGGCAGACTATGCAGCTGGCGAGGTAACGCTGATCGCGATGCCGGTGTTTCACATTGCCGGCGTTGCCATGGGTCTGTTCAGTCTTGCGCAAGGGGCACAAGGTCATGTGCTCTCCGAGGCTGATGCAGAAAAGATCCTGGTGCTAATTGCAGAACAGAGGATCAATTATGCCTTTATTGTTCCTGCGGTGATTCAGGCCATGCTCCTGTCGCCGCGGGCGATGAGCACGGATTTTTCGAGCCTCAAACTCATTACCTATGGGGCCTCTCCCATTTCCGATAGCGTACTTGTCCGGGCACAAAGCGTTTTTGGTTGTGATTTTTTACAGCTCTATGGTCTGACGGAAACCACGGGAGGGGTGTGCTGGCTTCCGCCCCAAGACCATGTTGCCGGAAGCGCGCGACTGCGGGCGTGCGGCATTGCCTATCCTGAAACGGAGATCCGCGTCGTAGATCCGCGTGGGCGCTGGCTTGGGCCCCAGGAGGTCGGCGAGATTGTCATCCGGTCGCAACTCGTGATGAAGGGCTATTGGCACAAGCCGGAGGCCACGGAAGCGGCAATTCGGGACGGCTGGTTCCATTCTGGCGATGTCGGGTACTTTGATGCAGATGGCTATCTTTACATCTATGATCGGGTCAAGGACATGATCGTCAGTGGCGCTGAAAACGTCTATCCGGCCGAGGTTGAAAACGCCTTATTCTCACATCCAGCTGTCGCGGATGTTGCGGTCATTGGTGTTCCTGATGACAAATGGGGGGAAGCGGTCAAGGCAATCGTGGTTGCCAAACCGGGCATGGCGCTCAGTTCCGAAGAACTTTCTGCTCATGCGCGGGCGCGCATTGCGGGATACAAGGTTCCCAAAAGCTATGACTTTGTCGATGCACTGCCGCGCAATGCCTCCGGCAAGGTCTTGAAGCGAGAGCTGCGCGCGCCCTATTGGGAAGGCCGCGGCCGACAAATCGCATGAGACTTGAGGACGAATTAGTCACAGTGCTGCGCGAAGCAGGACTGATTGGCAAGGATGAAACTGCCGACAGAGTTACTCTGGAAGGAGGCGTTTCTTCGGATGTGGTTTGCGCGGTCACGTCTAACGGCCGCTTCTGTATCAAGCGAGCCCTGCCGCGCCTTAAAGTGGCCCAGGATTGGTCGGCACCAGTTGAGCGGGCGCTGAACGAAGCTGCCTATCTGGACCTGGTGGATGGGGTCTACCCGGGGGCGGTACCGAAAGTTCTTTATCTCGATCGGGCCCGGTTTCTTTTTGTCATGGAGTACCTGCCGCCAGACAAGTATCCGGGGTGGAAGGCTCTTCTTGCCGGTGGCAGGACCGATGCGCGCTTTGCCGAGCACATGGGGGCAACCTTGGGTCAGATCCATGCCGAAAGTGCAAGGCGGGCGGTAAATCTTTCACCTCGCTTTGCCAATCATGAGCTATTTTATGCTTTGCGCATTGAACCCTATCTTCTGACAGCTGCCGCGGTCCATCCCGATCGCGCGGACGAGATTATTGACATCACCCGGAGCCTTGAGAGGCACAGATGTGCTCTCATTCATGGTGATGTGAGCCCCAAGAACATTTTAGTTGGCCCCAATGGCCCGGTTATTTTGGACGCCGAATGCGCGACGTGGGCGGACCCGGCTTTCGATCTTGCCTTCTGTTCGACCCATCTCCTCCTGAAGGCGGTGTGGCATCGGGAATTTGTCCGCGGCTATGAGGCCGTCTTTGATGGGTTTTGCCTGGGCTACTTTTCCCATATTGGCTTCGAGGAGCGTGTGACACTTGAAGCGCGCGCGGTTCGCCTCGTGGCGGCGCTGTTGCTTGCGCGTATAGATGGCAAATCGCCGGTCGAATATATCGTGGACGCGGCCAAAAAAGAGCAGGTGCGCGACGCGGCGCGCACCTATCTCCTGGCGCCGCCAGCCTCGCTGAAAGAGCTGGCGGTAAATTGGTATGAAAGGGCTTTGCGGGGATGAAGACGGCGATCGTAGCAGTCGCGGCGCGGCAGATTTGGGACTCACGCGGCCGGCCAACGGTGGAAGCCGAAATCCGTCTGCAAAATGGGGCCAAAGGCCGCGGGATCGCGCCGGCCGGTGCGTCACGGGGCAGCTTTGAGGCAATTGATCTGCGTGACGGTGGCGAAAGATTTGGTGGCTTCGGCGTTACTCAGGCGCTTGCCAATGTTAGAGGCCCCATCGCGGCTGCACTTAAGGGGATGGATGGCAGTGATCCCCTTGCGATCGATCAGCGACTTGAAGCACTCGATGGGACGGCACAATTCGCCCGTCTGGGCGGAAATGCCACGGTCGCGGTCTCACTGGCTGTCTGGCAGGCCGCAGCGGCGTCACAGGGGCTTGCCCTATGGCGGTACCTCGCGGACGACAGGGCTGTCAGACTGCCAGTTCCAGAGATTCAGATTTTTGGCGGTGGGGCTCATGCCGGCCGGCGCATCGACATACAGGATCTGATGGTAATGGTTCCGGGTGCAGGTTCGGTGCGTGTTGCGCTCGAGACCACGGCCGAGATCTATCGGGTCGCTGGACGCTTGATGGAGGAAGCTGGAAGGCTTTCGGGAACCGCAGACGAGGGTGGCTGGTGGCCAAATTTTTCTTCCAACGAAGAAGCACTTGAGATGCTGATGCGTGCCATTGAGGGTGCTGGCTTTAGACCTGGTGAAGAGGTTTTTATCTCGCTTGATATCGCGGCAAGCGAACTTTTTGACGGCGTTCACTACCATTTGACGCTTGAAGACCGCGTACTTGAAAGTGCCGAGATGGAGGCGCTTATCGAAGGTTGGGCGCAGCGCTTTCCAATTCTGTCGATCGAGGATCCGCTTGCCGAGGACCGGACAGATCAAATGACGCGTCTCACGCAGCGGCTCTGCCCCCGCTGTCAGATCGTAGGGGATGACTTTTTGGTGACTGATGCCATGCGGGTGGAGGACGCGGCACGGACAGGTGCCTGTAGTGCTGCTCTCATAAAAATAAACCAGTCTGGTACGCTGTCGCGGGCGCGGCGCGCGCTGGA
>JAKAVI010000094.1 GCA_021817355.1 Pseudomonadota bacterium
AGTTGGCGTCCGCTCATACCCATTGAATGTCTCCTTACGTGGTGTGGCGTTAGTCACAAAGTACTCATATATGACAATACATTCAAATTATACCGTAATTCAGAGGGTTCATTTATACAGCCAAAATTCCGTGCAATGGCGCGTCATATGCAAGACAAATCTCTCAAATCGAGGCGTGGCCTCACATCAAAGCGCATATGCTTGTTCCGTGGATCTCGTTAGCGCGTACTATACAAACCTGCTTCCGCCGCAACTGGCTGGAGATGCTCCTGCAATTGTCTGGCGATCGTGCCGACTGGCCATTTTTCGACATGATGATAGCGCAGGATCTAGTCCCGAAGCTCAGCCGGGATCGTCATCGTCGCATCCCCTTCGCTTGCCCGCGTCCCGCGGACGACCCGCGCCGACGCAGGAACCCGTGGCGAACCCGATCCGGGCAACGCCGCGCGCACTAATGACATCGGATCCTCGTCGCTGCCCCATCAACGCTCCCCGGCAATAGCGAAGAGCCCACATCTTCCGCTGTCGTCTCAGCAGCCGCCAGAACATCACCTGCCACCGCCTCAGGTGAACCGTGATGCGTCACTTTCTTTTGCCGAGCCCGGTAGAGCGTCATGAGTGCGGCATGACTGCGCCGGCCTGCAAAGGTGCGTTGATACCGCCTGCCCGTCTCGCGCTGCTTCTGGCGCCGCGCCTCGTCGCTGCAGCTCCCGGAACAGTAAATCTGACCGCGATCACATCGGCTGCAAACCAGCACCTGGACCCGGCAGCGCGCACAGCAAAAGAGCCGCGGCGGGAGCGCCAGATCCCTGGCCGCCGCAGGCCGTGGACGCACCTCCTCAGGAATGCAAGAATGCCCCGGCATGCGTGCCCGGCACGGTGTGGGGCGCAGCGCCGGGACAGCACTTGCCAGTATTGGCCGGCGCCGCGCCTGGTTGTCGCTGTAGCCAGCCTAAGACCGCCCCGCACGGCGCGCCCTGCCCACCCAGACCACCGCCAAATACCGCGACCCCGGGGCTGGGTCAGTTCGCGCTCGGAGCTCGCGCCCCTCCCGCCGTCTGACCCAGCCCCGATCCAGTCCGGGCGCAAACCACAGCCAACGATAAACAGCCCAAGGTCGCTTGGCCCGCAACCCATCATCCAGCTCAGCTGGAGGTCACTTCACCAGATACACGCAGGTTTTCGTGCCATCGACAGGGTGAACAAGCACCATTGTTTCACTTTGCGCCTGCTGCTACAGCATATCGACGACATTGATGCCGCCATCACCGAGATCGACCAGGACGTCGACATCACGTCGGGCCCTTTCGCACAGCGATCAAAAATTCCGAGCACGATTCCCGGCATAAGCCAACTCAGCGTCGAGGTCATTGCCGCCGAGATCGGCTTCGACATGGGCTGCTTCCCGACCCAAGACCATCTCATTTTCTGAGCCGGACTATGCCCCAAGAACGACGAGAGCGCTGGTCGACGCGAATGCGCTAGGAGGCACCCTGCCTGAAGACCACCCTCATTCAACGCGCCTGGGCCGCTTGCATGAACTAAGAGCAGCGATTTGCAAGCCCAATCCCACCGCCTATCCGCCCGCCGTGAAGCGAAGAAGGCGAAGAGCACTTCCCACCAGAGTTTTCACCGTCATCTTAAAACCTGCTTTTCTGCGGACAGCTCGCCATTCCTTGGCGCCAACGCCAGTTAGACGCTGACGCCCTGATGAACCAGCCTAGCCACCGTTAATGCGCCTCTAACGGCCCAAAAATTCCAACCCAGGTCCGCCCCCTTGCGCTCCTGGCATTCCTGCGGAAACGAATCACATCACGTCGAAGAACGACCAAGTCGTCGCTACGTTTGCCGATCACGGGCAAGCCCAGCTCTATCAAGTCCGTATGGAAACTCTATGCTCAGAACTTAAAATGCGGCACAGGAGCCGCAACTTCGCTGTTTATTAGGAATATTATCCTGCCAACGCAATTTTTCCAGCATGCGGAGGCCGGGGGGAAATTATTGATTTAGCTCAAGGACATAATCGCCAAAAAGAACTGGTTATGGCTCAAACTACGCCAAGGCCGGCAAAATCGTGACACATAAGCTTAGCCCATATTCGTCCAGTAGCACCGCGTTCAAAAGCTTCCGAGGACCGCTCGGAGGTGCAGAGCACTACATTACCCTGACCGCAGATGGAGAGAGCGACCTCACAAGCCAAATCGCCGAAATCGAGCAAGCTTATTCTGCTGCACTGCGTGATCTCGATTTAGCTCCAGACACGGCAATTTTCCGTCGGCTTTTTGTCAGCGACGCCATGAACCAAGTCGCGTTGTTAGCCTCCAGTGATCTGGCTAAATCACGACCAGACAATCCCGTCGCCGTGTCGCTCATCCAGCAACCACCTCTGCCTGGGGCCAAACTGGCGCTCCTTGCCTATCACATTTCCGGTGACTCCAGCATCCGCAAGCGGCCGCTCTCGCCTCATGATCTATTGGTCCTAAAAAGCGGACAGAGACACCTGTGGACGACAGGCCTATGCGCAGGCCAGAACTCCCCGAATGCCTCATCCGATGTCCAGACGCGCCGTGTTTTCACTAATCTAATTACAAGTCTACAGGCAAACAACTGCTCGCTATCCAAAAACTGCGTGCGCACCTGGTTTTATCTGAAGGATGTTGATGTATTTTATCAGGGTATGGTCGATGCCCGAAGCGAAGTTTTTGCGGAACACGGTTTAACTTCTGAAACACATTACATTGCCAGCACTGGTATCGAAGGCGCCTGCGCTCACCGCTACGATGTAGTAACGATGGACGCCTATTCCAACTTGGATCTCGTCCCCCAACAGAGATCCTTCCTCAACGACTTTTCCCGCCTGTGTGCCACTAGAGATTATAACGTCCATTTTGAGCGAGGTACGAGAATAGCTTACGCTGATAGAGCACATCACTTTATATCCGGGACAGCCAGTATCGACACGCTTGGCCGGGTTGTTCATGTTGGTGATATTACGCGTCAGACAGTATATGCCCTCGGTCATGTAGAAGCATTGTTACGCTCTGGCGGCGCAAAACTAAGCGATTTAGGACATCTCATCGTGTATCTACGTGACCCAACAGACTTCGCCCGCGTACGGGATGTTTTAAGCTATTCATTACCTGATGTGCCAACGCTATTAGTCCAAGGAGCAGTATGTCGACCCCACTGGCTCGTCGAATTGGAAGGCATCGCCGTCGCCCCTCATGACGCACAATCTCTGCCATCGTTCTAGAAAGGGATATGAAATGAATGCCGAAGAGTCACAGTTCGCCATGCTCAATGAGGAAGAGATCTCCATTGCTAAATTACACACCGATCCCTATGAATATGCCTACGTCGAGCAGGCCATCAGACCAGAATTTCGCAAGGCAGTTTTAGCCGATGCTCCTGTCATACCTGATCGGGGTAGCTATGGTTTGCCAAACCTAAACTATGGTCCTGCATTTGGTACTGTCATCAAGGACCTAACCAGCCAACGCTTTAGGACTCTTGTTGAAAAAAAATTCAACATGGATCTCAGCAAAAACCCGCCGGTTCTGCTGATGATGGGCAACACCACTGGTCACTATAACGAAGGTTTCGCTCATCCTGATTCCAAGCATAAGATAGTGACTGTAATCGTAGGCTTTAGTCCCGAATGGCCGTATGAGAAGGGTAGATTGAGGGTACTAAGAAGCTCTGATCGAAATGATTATGCATTCGAGTTTCCTCCCGAATATGGCCACATGCTGATGTTTAAGGTCAGCGAGAAGTCCTGGCACGGCTTCCTGCCGCAAAAGGGACCACGCATGAGCTTACAACTTTGCTACGTTGACTCTGAGGCGTACGTGCGAAGTGAATACGCCCGCCATGGCGTAAGTGCTTTCGCAAAATCCGTGCCAATGTTGCGCAAAATCATCGAATGGGCTCCCCGATGAAGCTGTGTGAAAGGTCAGCTAAATGAGTTTTCCTCCTCTACCTACAGTCACGGAGATGGCGCATCACTTTGAGCGAGCCTTACGTGATTCTCAGATCGCCGCGACGCCATATCGCCGATGGAATATGACAAACGTCTTTCCTGAGAACATGTGCCTGGGCATATTAACGCTCCCAATCGCTCCGCCATTGATTGACGATTGCTATGGAGTGCGAGATCGTCACAACGAGAAGCGTACTTTCTTCACGCCTGGGTTGCAGAGAGACTTTCCAACTTGTGCGGTGTTCGCTGAAGCAATGCAGAGACCAGAAGTTGCCCGTGCGTTCAATCAAATTTGCAACGTGCCGGTCGAGGGCTCTTACCTGCGCATTGAATATATTCAGGATCTTGACGGGACCTGGCTCGAACCTCATCGCGACATCAAGGAAAAACTGTTCTCCATGGTTGTATATTTGTGTACAGGGCCCCACGCGCGAGAATGGGGAACAGACATTTATGACGATGAAAAACGCTGGATTGGCCGTTCTTCGGCGGAGTTTAACTCAGCAGTGATATTTATCGCCGGTCCCAATACATGGCACGGGTTTGATAAGCGCCCGATCATCGGTGTGCGCCGCCTAATGGAGATTAATTACGTTCACCACAGCTGGCGAGATCGTGATCAGCTTTCCTTCCCCGACCGACCAATCACGGCTTCTTCGTGAGAGCGCAACTATCCAAACATGCCTTGGACGCTCCAATTTCACCAGTTCTACTGCTGGGGTTGGTATTGGATAAGCTTCCTGTGCAACTAGTGCAACCAGTATTGGATGGACTTCTGCGAGCTGTTTTGCACTGGCATCCTGATTGTCTCGATCGCATGGAGGAATGGTCCCAAGCACGAGTCCTGATTGATCCTATCGACTTACCAATTGCGATTCTCCTGCTACCCAATCCAGCCCGACCAAGTCTCCAAGTCATACGGAAGGAGAAAGCGATCGAGGTTGATGCTATTGTTCGTGGTTCACTCGAAACCCTGGTGGCTCTCGCCGAGGGGCAAGCCGATGGGGATACGTTGTTCTTCTCCCGCGAACTAATTATAGAAGGCGATACCGAGGTAGTACTGGCGTTGCGTAACGCCATCGACGCCGCTGCAATTGATCTAGTGGAAGATATAGCTAAAGCACTTGGTCCCTTGGGGTACCCCTTTCGGGCTGCCGCCGGTACTGGAAGCAAAGTTGCCGGCCAGCTACGCAAGGATATGGAGAAAGTAGGCGCGGCCGTAATGGCCCCTGCTCTCCGTCGAAGCGATAGTCAAGCTTTTCGGATAGAGAAACTCGAGGAAGAAGTGAGGTTGTTGCGTCGACAACGAGTACGCTCTAGCCGTCATTCAGAGACAGCCCATGAATCGCCCTGAACTTATCTGTCCTGCTGGTACGCCCGCCGCTCTTAAGAGCACGATCGAGGCTGGAGCAGACGCAGTTTATCTTGGTTTCCGTGACGAAACCAATGCGCGTAATTTTCCCGGATTGAATTTCAGCCGGAAGGAATTAGCAGAAGGAATTGCCTTTGCTCATGAAAAAGGCGCCAAGATCCTTGTTGCAATTAACACCTTTCCAATGTCAGGTGCGCCTGAGATCTGGCATCGCGCGGTTGACGACGCCGCCAATCTCGGTGCCGATGCTGTAATCCTTGCTGACATAGGACTTCTTAACTACGCACAACGAAATCACCCCGGTCTTCGATTGCACCTTTCAGTGCAAGCGGCAGCGTCCAATCCTATCGCTATCGGTTTTTACGTCGAACGGTTCGACATCAAACGTGTCGTATTGCCCAGAGTTCTCACAGTTCCGGAAATAGCCGCACTAAATTCACTAGTCGCGCCTATAGAGACTGAGGTCTTTGTATTTGGCGGTCTCTGTGTCATGACAGAAGGACGTTGCGCGTTATCGTCCTATGTCACCGGTCGCTCCCCCAATATGAACGGCGTATGCTCTCCTGCATCTCATGTTCGCTATGTGGAAACTGCACGGGGCGTCGCTAGCCAGCTGGGAGAATTTACAATAAACGAGTTCGCGAGAAATGAACCAGCAGGATATCCTACAGTATGCAAGGGACGTTTTGTTGCCCAAGATACAGTGAGCTATTTGTTCGAGGAGCCCACGTCACTAAACACGCTTTCCATTTTGCCAGATCTTATTAAGGCAGGCGTATCCGCTTTCAAAATAGAAG
>JAKAVI010000401.1 GCA_021817355.1 Pseudomonadota bacterium
TCTCCTCCAGGCTGAAACCCTCCACCGCCGTCAGGAGCAGGGCTGCCCGCGCCCGTGCCGAAAGTGCCCCCAGACGCTGATCTGGGCTTTGCAGCTCACCATCACCGTGCCTGAGCCCGCTCTGGCCGCCGGCAGCGGCCGTCCAGATGCCGTGAAAGAGCTTATAGAGCCCGTGTCGCGGCGGCAGGCTTTCATCGAGCCTGTCCGCTTTGGACACCAGGGCCTTGAGGGTCGCGCGCACGAAGGCATCGCCGCTGTCCTGCGATCCGGTCAGCGCCCGCGCGTAGCGGCGCAGATAGGGTAGATGCGGGGCAATGTCCTGCGAAGACAGCATGCTGGAGCCAGCTCCTTCCTTCAATTGTCAACCACCCTAAGGCTCGGACGGGATCTCGACGGTACGCCTGTTCACGAGAACGCAGAGCGGGGGGAAAGTATCCAGGTGCCAGGAACTTTTCCCGGAGGGCGGCGTTGGCTACCCGACCTGAGGCAAGAGGTGTCACATGACGCTCGCTGCCTGGGAATGCCAGCCTCCCAGAGGTTGCGCCGTTAACAAGGCGGAAATGAGATGATGCGTGGGGGGAGGCTCATGGGACGAGGAACGCAATTGCAGGACTGGGACGCCGTGAAGAATTCACTCGAGACCAAAGACACCAAAGTCGAATTGCCGGCTGCACAGGAAGGCCGGCGTGTCATTCGCGCCCGGCAGCGCGCGATCGGCCGTGAACTGCGCCGGTTCTTCGAGGGGGTAGCAAAAGAGCCCATCCCCGAAGAATTCCTGGACCTGCTGCGGCAGATGGACCACGAAACAGAGGATTCCCTTTCCTCGAGACAGAGGAGCTGAATCCATGCGCCAGGTGCACCCCCACACCCCAGCCGCACGGGGCGTACGTCCTGAGGCGGATGCCAAATTCAAGGCAGACCTTCTCGATCTCATTCCTTTCCTGCGGGCTTTTGCGCGCTCCTTGTGCGGCAATCCCGACACTGCCGATGACCTGGCACAGGAAACCTTGGTCAAGGCGTGGCAGGCGCGTGCGACATTCGCGGCCGGGACCAATTTGAAAGCTTGGCTGTTTACCATCCTGCGCAATCAGTTTTATTCGGACCGGCGACGGGCCTGGCGGCAGGTGCCCTGGGACGAGGACGCCGCAGAGCGCATCCCGGGCACAAGTGGCCAGCAATCCTGGGCGGCCGAACTGTCTGACACGACCCGCGCCCTCACCGCCCTGTCGGATGAACAGCGCGAAGCCCTGATTCTTGTGGGTGCCGGGGGCTTTTCCTATGAGGACGCAGCCCGGATCTGCAATTGCGCGGTTGGCACGGTGAAGAGCCGCGTTGCTCGCGCTCGACGGGCGCTGATATCAATTCTGGAAGGACAGGAGCCTCTGCCGCCAACCGTTCGCGCGGCCCAAGGAGATGCGGCCAATGAGATCATGGCGCAGCTGGATCGTCTGGCCACGCCCGACGGCTCAGACCCCGCACGCCGACGCAAGGACGCCGCCTCCAAGTAAGCCTGGTGCCCATTCTCTCAGTGACAGCGTGTTGCCGCGTGGCAAGGGCCGGTCGCTGCGCACACGACTTCTGGTCGCAGTCACCGTAGCGCTGCTGCCGATTGCGATTGCAAGCTTTCTGCAGGGCCTCGACCGGGTGGAGCGTGACACCACGGATATCCGCGCCCAACTTGTCCAGATCACCCGCGCCTCAGCCTCCAGGGAGGAGAACCTTTTGGCCAGTGCGGAGCAGATCACCCGTGCCCTGGCCAACATGCCGGCCGTGCGCCATGGCGGGCCGGGCTGCAGCCTCGCCCTGTCCGATGCGCTACGCGGTCCGAGCTTTTTCACCAATCTGGCGCGGCTCGACGCCGAGGGGCATATCATCTGTTCAGCACATCCGGCAGCATTGGGTCCGAGCAGTGCGGTCGGAGCTGTGTTCCTGCGCGCGCGCACCACGCGAACTTTCGTGCTCAGCGATCAGATCATCAATCCCGTTGATCATGAACCGGTAATTCTTGGGATGCAGCCCTTGATCAGCAAGGGCCGCTTCACGGGGGTGGTGGCGATTTCAATCGATACCCACTGGCTTGAATATATGGTCCGAACCAAACGCCTCCCGCGCAGTGCGGTGGTGGCGATCTTTGATACCCAGCGTAACATCATCGCGGCCAATAATCCTGCCGTCGCACAGGCACTCTTCACCCGTCCTGTCGCGCGGCATTCGACGGGAGCAGATCTCTTCACCGCTCACGACAGGGTGGGTCAGACCTGGCTTTATTCGACAGCGGCTCTGCTCGGAAGCCGGGTCTATGTCGGCTTTGCCATGCCACAGTCGCAACTTTTTGGCGCAACCTATGTCCATGTGGGCACAGATTTCGTGCTGCCCTTCCTCATGATTGCCCTGACCTGGATCGCGATCTGGATGGTCACCGAGCAACAGGTGACACGATGGATCATCTATCTGCGGCGTGTGGCCGCCGCCTATCGCGGCGGTCATTATGCGCTTCGCCCGTCTCTCCGAGACGCGCCATCTGAATTCCACATGCTGGGGAACGCGATGGCGGAAATGGCCGATGCCATACAGGATCGGGATCATCGATTGCGTGATGCGCTTCAGCAGAAGTCCGTGCTGGTCCGTGAAATTCATCATCGCGTCAAGAACAATCTGCAGATTGTCATGAGTCTTCTGTCCCTTCAGGCCGGACGGGTTGAGAATGAAGCCGCCCGGGACGCCCTCATGCAGGCTCGGGCCCGGATCAACGCTCTGGCGCTGGTTCATCGCATCCTGCACGACATCGAAGAGCTTGCGACCGTTGAATTGCGTACGCTTCTGACCGACCTTACCGCACAGATCCATGAAGGCTTTGCCCCGGACAGTTCAACATTGCGGCTGGAACTTGAATCCGTATCGTGTCAGGTCTCCGGTGATCTTGCCGTGCCACTGGCACTCTTCACCGTCGAGGCCCTGACCAACGTCTTCAAGCACGCCTATCCGGATCGGACCGGTGATGGTGTCATCCGTGTCTCGTTGAGCTCTACCGCCTCCGGCGAACTGTCGCTGGCCATCATTGACACCGGTCGCGGTTACAATGCGGAAACAACGCGAGCCCGCGTCGGCGCCAAACTCATGCGGACGTTTGCGCTTCAGGTGGGCGGCAGGGTCTACATGCGTTCCAACAGGGGACTGGGAACCACGGTTGAATTGGTTTTCCCCGACCCCACCCGGACCGAACAGAGCAGCACAGAAGGCCAGGCCAACGCCACAGCAACATCGCAGGCAGAGCTTGCCGCGGCGCAGTCCTAATGAAAGAGCACGGACCAGAAGCGCGAGCTGATACATCTGTGCCCGGGCACGCCTTAGCGCGGATAAATCATCCATCCGCCGGTGCGTATCGCAGCTGACCCCGGTATCAGCCAGCAGCAAAGCCTTACCGCGTCTTTAGTTGCGCGACCATCGCGGTAGCACCGCCAGAGCTTTCAACCCAAAGTCCGATATGATCCTCTTCGTGAGCAAGACACAGGGTAAAAGGTGCCGTATCGAATACCGGGAGCTGGGCACGGAAGGAAAACTTTAGTGGGCGCATGGTGGGATCAACACGCATGGCATGATCAAGCAGGAGGGTTGCCAGCAACGGGCCATGAACCACCAGCCCCGGATAGGATTCGACCTGGCGGCAGTAATCGCGATCATAATGGATGCGGTGCGCATTGAACGTCAGTGCCGAATAGCGGAACAACAGACGCGAATCTGCCGTCATTTGCCGCCTTGCCTCGCAGTGACGGGGGACTGCAGCTTCGGCGCGCGGAGCACTGGTGCCCTGGGCCTGGCGGTAGACAATGTCCTGCCATTCGCGTAGCGCCAGGCCCTCTGAACCCTCGATATCATGACAGAGCCGAACAAAGATCAATTGGCCACTGCGGCCACTTTTCTCGCTGATTTCTTCAATACGCGAGCGCCGGCGCATCGGCATTCCGAGCCCGATCGGCCGGTGAAACTCGATGGTGCTGCCGGCCCACATCCGCCGCGGCAGGGTAATGGGCGGCAGGAAGCCGCCACGCACGGGATGACCGTCTTCGCCCAGCTCCGACTGACGCGCGTGTTCGGGAAAATAAAGCCAATGCGCAAGAGGCGGTAACGTCTTCCCGTCCCAGGGTGGATTCACATGATCCAGGAGGGCGGCAAGTCCGGCGACAGGTCCGGTATGCGCCACATCCTCGCGCAAATCCTCACGGCCAATCCACGCTGCTAGAGATCTTGCGTTCATGAGCCAGCTATCCAGACTGAGCCTTGAGCATGACGGGCGGCGCGCTGCAGTACAAGGACAGAGGCTGACGCAGCACCTTCCCTGGACATTGGGACTTCTCTTTAGGAGTATCAATCACATGTGTATCCGTCCGGTACAGAGGTCGGCATAGTACTGAACGTCGAGCGGTACGTACTGATCATCCTTCCGGACATAGAGCGGGTCGTCAATCTTGGCAGGATCAGCGCCCTCTCTTACCAGATCGACCTTGCGCAGCTTGAAGGTACCGGTGATTTCAAGCTCCGGTCGCAGGCGAATGAATACCGGCTGGGCATAGGCGGGCAAGGTGCCGGCAAGCTGGGCGGCAAGCTGGTCAAGACGGAAACTTGCATCAACGGACAGTGCAGCCATCCCCACCCGTCCATCCAGGCCTGGAAGCGAAATGCCATAGACGTTGGCTTCCTTGACCCCTTTAATCACGCCCAGTGCCTCAGCGACTTCGTTGGTCGACACGTTTTCGCCCTTGAACCTGAAAGTATCCCCAATACGGTCGACGAAGTAGAAATAGCCGTGGACGTCTCGCTTCAGAAGATCGCCGGTCCGAAACCAGGCGTCGCCCTTCTCAAATACGTCACGCAGGATCTTCTTCAGCGTGTCCTCTTCTTTGCTGTAGCCTTCGAAGTTATGACCCGGGTCATTGCTAATGCGGCCAATGGCCTCGCCAGCTTCATTGCTGTCGCACTCGATGCAGAAGCCCTCCGCATTGCGGAGCGGCAATTCACGTTCGACGTCAAAGCGTACGATACGTACCGGCATAAATGACCGCATATAGGTGGGTATCCGTCCAACAGCCCCCAGCCGGCCGTCATAATTGAGCATGGAGACGTTGCCTTCGGTCGCACCATAGAACTCGATGATCTTTGGTATCCTGAACCGCGACTGGAAGGCTTGCCAGATTTCCGGCCGCAAGCCGTTGCCGGTGATGGCGCGCAGACCATGATCTTGTTCATGCGCGGATGGTGGCGCATTGAGCAGATAGCGACAGAGTTCGCCGATATACTGGAAAAAGGTAGGGCGGTAGCGGTTCACATCGCTCCAGAAATCGTGAACGGAAAACTTGCGGCGGATCACGACCGAACCACCGGTGGTCAACGCCGGGCCAAGGGCACAGATGCCACCGGCGCTGTGATAAAGTGGCAGAACATTGTACATACGGTCGGCTGGTCTTGCATTGAGGGCGCCGGCAAAGCCATACATCATGAAGAGCATGCGCAGATGGCTGATCTTGGCAGCCTTGGGCATCCCTGTGGTGCCTGAGGTAAAAATATAAAGTGCGAGGTCCTTTGCGCGTAAGGCCTCGTCGACGCCATTACCGACCAAAGCAGCAGACAGCGCCGAACTGAGATCTTCTCCGCCGTCTTTACCGTCAAGGACCCAGGGCACCGGAGGCTGCTCGAGATCCTGGCGCACCTCAGCGAAAGCATCGAGCAGCTCGGAGCCCACGATCAGATGACGGGCGTTGGCCACGTGTAACGAATGGGCCAGGGCCGGGCCGCGAAGATTGGTATTGAACAGCGCACAGACGGCACCGAGCTTGGCCATGCCGATCCAGGCAGCGATGTAATCGGGACGGTTTTCCATCAGGAGGCCAACCATGTCACCGCGGCTGACCCCAAGGGTCCGCGCCCAGTTGGCGAAACGGTTGGACCGCTCGTTCAGGGCGCGGTAATCAAGTGTCTGATCCTCATACAGAACGGCCGGGTTATGGGGCATGCGAGCCGCCAGATCTTCGATCAGCCTGCCGATGGTGATAGGACTGTCGGGTTTGACATGGCGCATGCGCCAGAGCGTCCGACCTACGCTGCGTATGTAGGTCGCCTCGCG
>JAKAVI010000209.1 GCA_021817355.1 Pseudomonadota bacterium
ATGCAGCCCTGGCCGCCGCGCAGCAGCACGCCGAGGCTGCGCGCGCGGATAGCCAGCGCGTGCAGGCGCTACAAAACTACACCCGGGTGACCTCCCCGCTCGACGGCGTTGTCATCTGGCGTTATTCCGATACCGGTGCTCTCATCCAGGGTGGAACCAACACCAACACAACCGCTCTGCCCATCGTACGCGTCTCCCAGAGCGGCCTGCTTCGCCTGCGTTTCCCGGTCCCCGAGGATGATGTCAGATACATCCAAAAGGGAGACCCGGTCGATGTGCGGGTGGACGCGATCGAAAGATCCTTCACGGGCAAGATCGTGCGCTTTACCCGCAACGTCAATTTCGAAACGCGCACCATGGAGACCGAAGTCGATGTGCCCAATCAGAATCTGAGCATTGCTCCAGGCATGTATACAAACGCCCACCTGACACTGGCCACTCTTAGAAATGTGGTTACCATTCCCGTCGAAGCCCTGATTCTGAAAGGACAACAGGATACCGTCTACGTGGTCGATAGCAACGGCCGCGTTCATATTCGCAACGTCCAGGTGGGTCTAAGCGGACAGAAGCTGGCTGGCATCAGCAGCGGACTCAACGTGGGCGACCAGGTGATGGTCGGCGGTCAGGCGAAATACCAGGATGGCGAAGTGGTAAGTCCCCAGGTCATCTCTTCCCCTGCTTCGGAAACCTCGGAGGTCACGGGCGGCATGATCGATATGAAAGCCGAACAGGCGGTTACCAATGCCTCGCTTGCTCCCGACTAAAAAGGTGCCTCGGCAAAGACAGGATCGACTCCAACGTAAGGTGCCTGAGTGCAGGTATTTGATGTCCTTGTTCGGCCAACCGCGACAGGAGAACTGGCGTAATGCCTAAGTTTGCCCTTAAATTTCCGTTCTTCATTATCATGCTGTGCCTGATGGTGGCGCTGGTTGGTACCTTCACTGTCACCAAGATGCCGGTCGATCTCTTTCCCGCGATCGATATGCCCGTGGTCGTGGTAGCTACTTTTTATAACGGCATGCCCCCGCAGCAGATTGAAGCCGATATCACCGACACCTTCGAGCGTTTCTTTACGCTCGCCTCCAACGTCGACCACAGCGAATCGCGCTCGATAACCGGCGTCAGCCTGATCAAGATCTACTTCAAGCCAGGCACCGACGCCAATGCAGCACTGAGCAACGTAGCCAATCTGGCAATGGCCGACCTACGTCGCCTGCCCCCCGGCACCCTGCCACCGGTGGTGTTGGGCATGACCGCCTCCACCCAGCCCGTCTGTCTGGTCACGCTGCAGGGCAAGGGCTTGAACGAAACCAGCCTCAAGGACCTCGCCCAGTTCGAGGTGCGTGACCAGATCTCGAACGTGCAAGGCGCTTCCGTACCCCAGCCATTTGGCGGCACCTATCGCCAGATCCAGATCTATGTCGATCCGCTTAAGATGGAAGCGTATGACCTTAGCCTCGACGATGTCGTAAATTCCGTAAACCAATCTAACTTGATTCTGCCCGCGGGCGATGTCCGCATTGGCAGTAAAGATTACAACATCTACGCTAATAGCCAGTTCCCGAATGCCAAGATGATGAACGAGATGCCGATCAAATCGAACGGCAACGGATCGGTGCTGGTGGGAAACATTGGCCGCGCAGAGGATTCCGGAGCGCTGCAATATAACATCGTGCGTATCGACGGCCAGCGTTCCGTCTATGTGCCCGTCTTCAAGCAGGGCGGCGACAGTAACACCATTACCATCGTCGATGGAATGAAAGAGGCCATCAGCCACCTGGTCGACGTTCCTCCCCAGCTCAAGACCGCAGTCGCTTTTGATCAGTCCGTCTTCGTCAAGCTGGCCATCAACAACCTGATCAAGGAAGCCAGCATCGGTTTGGTGCTCACCGGCATCATGATCTTGATCTTTCTTGGCAGTCCGCGCGCAACCTTCGCGGTTATGCTGTCAATTCCTCTCTCGGCGCTGGTGTGCCTGCTCATCACAAACCTCATGGGCGGATCCATCAACACCATGCTTCTGGGCGGTTTGGCACTGGCCTTCAGTCGCCTGATTGACGACTCGGTGGTGGTGCTCGAGAACATCTTCCGGTTCATGGAGATGGGCATGCCACCCCGCGAAGCCGCCGAAAAAGGCGGCATGGAAGTCTCGCTGGCGGTGCTGGCGGCGACATCGACCACATCCATCGTCTTCTTCCCTGTCGCCTTCCTGACCGGCATCAGCAAGTACATCTTCACCCCCCTGGGATTGGGCGTGGTGTTTTCCATCTTCGCGTCCTACTTCTTCGCCATGACGGTGGTGCCGCTCTTCTGTGCCAACTTCGTCCACCTGCACCACGAAGAGGGCGGCGAATCGATCAACGGCAACGGCCACCGCAGCTGGTTCCAAACCTTCATCGGCCGTTTCAACGAGCATTTCCAGCGCTTCCTCAATAGCTATGAGCGCCTGGCCTTTCGCGTCCTGCGCCAGCCTGCCTTCACCGCCTCTGTCCTGCTCGGCGGTTTGGCGCTGCTGCTCTTCGGGCTGTTTCCCTTCCTTGGCCGCGCCTACTTCCCCCGTACCGATCCCGGGCAGTTTGTGATTAACGTTCACATGCCCAGCGGTACCCGTATCGAGGTCAGCAACCAATACATCGCTAAAGTCGAGAAGGTCATCCGCAGCGTGGTTAAGCCGAAGGACCTCGACATGATTGTCTCCAACATCGGCGTCTATCCAGATCTCTCCTCAATCTTTACGACCAACGCCTCGATGGATACCGCTTTTGTGCAAACCAGCCTCAACGAAGGCAGCAGCATCGGCAGTTATGAGTACATGGACCGCGTACATGCAGCGCTGGCCAGTCAAATGCCTGAACTCTCCTGCTATTACCAGGTTGGCGGCCTGATCGATGGAGTCATCAATCAGGGTTTGCCCGCTCCCATCGATATTCAGATCGGCTCGATGAACATGGTGGGAGCCTTTAACCTGGCTGAGAATCTCGCCGGCAAAATCAAAACTTTCCCGGGAGTAAGCGACGTCTACATTCCCCAGGATTTGAAGTACCCCGGAATCGCGCTCGATATCGACCGGCAAAAGGCCAGCCTGATCGGCCTTTCCGCGCAGGACGTGGTGAACGATGTCATTACCGCCATGACCTCGGATGGAATGATTGCACCGAGCTACTGGATTGACCCGAAAAGCGGCAACAATTATATGGTCACCGTACAGTACGCGAATAGGTGGATCAATAACATGTCGATGCAGGACTTTGAGAACATCCCTTTGCGCGGGAAGCATCCGCCTGGATACAGTCCTGTGGAAATCGGCCGCATGTCGGATAATATGCCAAACAACTTTTTCAAGAGCGACCATAGCGCCGGCTTCACCCCGCTCAGTTCGGTTGCGGATCTTCAGCTCATTAACACGCCTACGGAAGTCGATCACTACCAGATTCGCCGCGTAATCGACATTTATGTCGCTACAAAAACCGAGGCATTGAACCGCGTCGGCGCCAGAATCAACAAGCTGCTGGCCTCCACGAAGACAGACCGCAACACTGTTTTGACAGTACACGGGGCGGTCGTAAATATGAACCAGGCATTTAAGGAATTCGGCATTGGACTCGTGATCGCGGTATTGATGGTCTACCTGATTTTGATGGCCCAGTTCCGATCGTTCATCGATCCCTTCATTATCCTCATGGCCATCCCTCCCGGCCTGCTTGGCGTGCTCCTTATCCTGCTCATTACCGGCAGCACGCTCAACATCATGTCGCTGATGGGAGTCATCATGATGACCGGAATCGTCGTCTCCAACAGCATTCTGATTGTCGAGTTTGCCGGCATCCTGCACGAACAGGGAGAACCGCTGCTGGAGGCGGTGGTGCATTCCTGCAAGATCCGCCTGCGGCCGATTCTCATGACGTCGATGGCAACACTACTCGGCATGATTCCCATGGCTCTCGGGCTGGAAGCCGGAAGCGAGCAATATGCGCCGCTGGCCCGTGCGATCATCGGCGGCCTGGGACTCTCCGTTGCAGTCACCGTATTCCTCGTGCCCGCCGTCTATCTCATCATCCACAACCGGTCGAGCGTTGAATCCAAAACTCTGGAAATGGAGACCCATGCGTGAGCGAATTTCACACCGCTGGTTCGCCCCATGGCGCTGGGTCTGGAGGCAGGCTGCGAACAGTACGCGCCGCTGGCGCGAGCCATTATCGGTGGATTGGCTCTCTAGGTCGTCGTCACTTTCTTCCTTGTGCCCGCCGTGTATCTCGTCATTCGCGGCCGGAGAGAAAGAAAAGCCGCCATCGCCGGGAGTGTGGAGAATGAGTAAGAAAACAATGAGAGTTCCCTGCGCCGCATCTGCGGCATTTGCCGCCATGGCTATTTTCGCGGGCGCCACCTGCACGCGCGCACAGCAGAAGCTGCCCGATGCGCCCTCCCTCAACGTGCTCGCTGCAGCGACGCAAACCGCGGCCGCCCCGCAGGTCGGCCAAAATCCCGCCGCGCTCGGCCCCGGTCTGCCGCCTACCCAAACCACCCCGCCGGCGAACGCCAATGCGATTCACGTAGGGTCGCAGAGCGTCGGCCCCTCCCTTACTGTGGAACAGGCCGAGCAGATCGCCATCCGCAGGAATCCGAACATCAGCGTCGCGCGCCTGCTTGCACTCGCCCAGGGGCAGGTGACGCGCGAGGTGCGCTCCGCCGATATGCCCCTGGTCTTAGCCAATCTCACCGCGGTGGGCGCACATTACAATAGCCGCCTGACCGCCGAGGGCACCCTCAACAGTCCCCGCGTCCTGGACAAAGCGGCCGGCGGGTTGTCCATCAGCCAATTGATCACCGACTTTGGTCGCACCCGTAACCTGATCAAGAGCGCGCAATCCAATGCCCGCGCCCAATTGGAAAGCGAGCACGCCACCGAACTCGACATCCGCCTCGCTGTCGATCAGGCCTTCTATCAGGCACTCACCACGCAAGCCATCCTCAAGGTGGCACAGGAAACCGTAGCCCAGCGCGTAGCCACCGGAGATCAGGTCAACGCTCTCACCCGCAGCAAGGTAAAATCCGAACTCGACCTCAGCTTCGCCAACGTGCAGGTGTCGCAAGCCAACCTGATGCTGCTGAATGCCAAAAATAACGAACAGGCCGCAATGGCCGCGCTCAACGCCGTCCTAGGCTCCGACCAGGACCAGCAGTACACCCTGGTGGATGAGACGAGCGGCACGCCCCAGCCCGCCCCCACCGACGCCGAAACGCTCGTGCAAACCGCATTCCAGCAGCGTCCCGACCTGGCCGCGCTGAATGACCAATACCTGTCGGACAGGCATTATGCCACCGCCCAGCGCGACCTGTGGTTCCCCACGGTTTCCGCACTCGGTGCTACCGGCGCCACCCCAGTCCGGGATGACTTGATCAAGTCCAACTGGTACCTCGGCGCCGGAGCCAACATCAACATCCCGGTCTTCAACGGCTTCCTGTTTAACGCCGACACCAAGGAAGCCCGTTATCGCGCCAGCGCCGCCCAGGAGCAGATCCGCAACCTGCGCGATATGGTCGCCCGCGACGTCCGCACCGCCGTTCTCAACGCTCAAACCGCATTCCAGCGCATCGGTGTCACCCAGGACATGCTCAACCAGGCCAACTTCGCTCTTGACCTGGCCCAGGCCCGCTACAAGATCGGCCTCAGCAGCATTGTCGAACTTACTCAGGGTCAGCTCGCGCAGACCCAGGCCGAGATCGATTACACCAACGCGCGCTACACCTACCAGACCGCTCTCGCCGAATTGCGTTACGAGCTCGGCCAGTAAACCGGGCAGTGATCCGGCCAGTGATCCAATGATGAGCGAGCCTCCAGCCCCGCCTGGGACTCGCTCATTCGTCGTAGTGCAGCAGGCTGAAAACGTCGTACTCGGGAAAACGCGCGCGGCCCTTCAGAAAATCCAGTTCCACCGCAAAGGCCAGCCCCGCAATCTCCCCACCCAGTTGCTTCACCAGCTTGACGGTTGCTTCCATGGTGCCGCCCGTCGCCAGCAAATCGTCCACCAGCACCACACTCTGCCCCGGACGGATCGCGTCCTGGTGAATCTCCAGCGTGTCCGAGCCG
>JAKAVI010000049.1 GCA_021817355.1 Pseudomonadota bacterium
CGCCATGAAAGAGCGGCCAGCCACCATGATGCGGCGATTGGATGCGACGCAGATAATGACCAATCTTGCGTTCTAGCTCGAGATTGGCGTCCTCGCCGAGGTAGTGGACGAGCAGGATGTATTCGGCCGGTATGGTCGCGTCTGCCTCCAGCTCGTAGACCCAGTGCCCGTCCGGTCTTTGATCCTTGAGCAGCGCCGCCGTGGCCGCGCTGATCGCCTGTTCCAGCGCCTGCGGCTCCACGCTCATGGTCTTGTCCATCTGCCTTCTCCGAATTCTGGGCGCGGCGGGCCGATGTTTTAGCGGAACCCGCGAGAGCGACCAACGCCTTTAGCCCGGTGTGAGGTTTACGCAGCCGTCAGGCTCAGCTCTGCTGCCATTTCGCCTGAGCGCAGGGCCCCTTCGATGGTTGCCGGCAGCCCGGTCTGGACCCAATCCCCGGCCAGGATAAGGTTACCCCAGGGTGTCACCGGACCAGGGCGCCGGCTGTCCTCCTGCGGGGTGGCGGCAAAGGTCGCCCTGCGTTCCTTGACGATCTGCCAGCGCGGCATGGGACCGGTCAAGTTGTGGGCGGCGGCGACGTCCGCCCACAGCCGTTGCGCCAGGCTGTCACGGTCCTCGTCGAGCAGGCGGTCGGCGCCGGATACGGTGACCGACAGGCGGTCGGAAAAGGCAAATATCCATTCGGCGAGCCCACCGATCACTCCGATGATAGGTTCGGCGCCCTTTGGTGCGGGCTGCGCAAAATGGCCATTGATGATGGCACGAAAGGCCGTGGGCGCGCGGAGCTGTGGGACGAGATCGGTCGCCACCCAGGCAGGTACGGCCAGCACGATCCTGTCCGGTGGCTCAAGCGCGATGCTGTGCCCGGCAAGCTCGACGCCGACGACGCGGCTGTCCTCGAACCGTAGCGTTCGCACGCGCTTGCCGAGGATCACGGTGGCTCCGTGCTGCGCGAGATAACTGAGCGCCGGGGTGACAAAGGCGTCGGCAAGGTGGGGGGTGGCAATTCGTGGACAATAGGCCCGGCCACCCTTGAACAGGGTTTGACGGATCACGGCTGCGGCCAGGCTTGCCGATGCCGTGCGCGGGTCGGTGTTAAGCGCTGCGAGCAGAAGCGGAGCCAGCAGCCTGTCCCATAGTGCGCCGCTGCACGAAAGCACGCTTTCGACCGGTGCATCGGCTCCGGCGCCAAGCAGCCTCAGGATAGAAAGATATTCGCCCAGATGCGTGTCTGGAACCCGTCGCGATGGCGTCAGAACCCACCATGCCAGTGGGCCGTCATTGGGATGGATGATCCAGCGGGCCCCTGTTGCAGCATCAAAAAACGCAAAACGTGCATGTCTAGGTCCCGTCAGCTGGGCGTGGGCGCCGATCCTGTGCACATAGCGATGGACGGCAGCGTTGCCAGAAAGAACGAGGTGGTTGCCATTGTCGATGACCTGATCAAGCGCAGCGTCAAAGTAAGAGCGGCAGCGCCCGCCTGCCTGATTGGCGCCTTCGATCAGCGTTACTCTGGCTCCGTGGCCAACCAGATTGACGGCGGCGCTCAGGCCGGCGAGTCCGGCGCCGATGACGTAGACGCGGCCGGCGGTCATCTGCCCAGCCCATTGGCAAGGACGATCTGTGCCAGCTTGAGTTTGGACAATGACACCCGATGGCGCGGTGGCTGCCAGCCGGCACGCTCCATCTCGGAGAGAATTTGCGAATAGACGGCTCCCATCAGCCTTGGGGTGGCGATGCGTCCCTTGGGTTTGGAGGCCATCAGACGATGGGCGCTGGCGTAATGACGATGGGCGAGGGCTGCCAGCTGGCGGCAGGCTTCGTCCAGGCGGGCATCCTTCAGCACTGTTGCCGGCTCGCGGCTGGTGATGCCGACGGCGTCAAGAAAGTCGCGCGGCAGATAAAGCCGGCCGATCTGGGCATCCTCATCAAGGTCACGCAGAATATTGGTGAGCTGCAGCGCGCGCCCCAGATCATGCGCAAGGGCAAAGCCCGCCTCTTCATTCATGCCGAATATCTTGACCGAGAGCCGACCTACCGCACTGGCGACGCGATCGCAGTAAAGATCGAGCACGGCCAGGTCCGGCGCGATGATGTCCTCGCGTACGTCCATTTCCATGCCGTCAATCACGGCGAGAAAATCCTCAAGACGCAGGCCATAGTCGCCTACCGGCCGAACCAGGTAAGACAGACGTGCAGGAGGATTGCCGCCATAGAGACTGGCAAGGTCGTCGCGCCAGACGTTCAGCGCATTCTGCCGTTCGCTGCGCGTGCCCTGACCGTCATCGGCGATGTCATCGACGGCGCGGCAGAAGGCATAGATGGCAAACATCGCATCGCGCTGGGCCGCCGGCATCAGACGCATGGCGAGATAAAAGGAACTGCCGGCTGCCTTCTGTTGGACTGACAGCGTCTGCGCCGGTTGCGCGTCTTCGGACTTCGTCGCGGTCATTGCTGCGTCCGCGCCAATTGTCCGGAACTGCGGCTCAAGCGCTGGGCGGCGAAGCGCAGGCTCGTGCCCAGGACAAGGGGTAACAGCTCCAGCGTGGTGTGGTGCACCCGTTCGCTCAAGGGATCCTTACGCAGCAGTTTGGCAGTCAGGTCCTGTGCCAGGTCCTGGATGATCGCAACTTCCAAGGACAGGCGGGGATCACGTATCTGACTGGAAAAGGGTTTGGCATAGCCGAGCAGCTGGCTGGTGCGCCGGGCCAAGGATTTGATGACCCGTTCCAGCGCCGGGGTGGCCCGCGGCTCCATCAGGGCTTCGGGGCCGATGCCTTCGGCCCATAATGCTTCCATGGGAAGGTAGACGCGATCAAGCCGCTGGTGATCCTTCTTGCAATCCTGCAGATGGTTGATCACCTGCAGCGCCGCGCACAACGCGTCATTGGCCGGCCAGGTGCCGACGTCTTCGCCGTGTACGTCCAGTACGAAACGGCCGACCGGCATGGCGGAATAACGGCAATAATCCATCAGCGCATTCCAGTCGCGGTAGCGCAGTTGGGTCACGTCCCGGCGAAACGCCTCGAGCAGATCAAGTCCATGCTGGAGCGAAAGTCCCTGGGCGGTGGTGATCTCGCGCAGCCGGACGGCCTGGGGAATAGTCTGGCTTTCGCCCAGAAGGCTGGTGCGGAATTCCTCGAGCAGCCTGAGCTTGTCACCAGCCGGCGCGGAGGGGTGGTCGGCGACGTCGTCGGCGGCGCGCGCAAAGGCATAAAATGCCTGAATGGCGGGACGGTGACGCTTGCGGATCAGTAGCGAGGCAACGGGGAAATTCTCGTCGCCCGATCCTTTTCCGGACTGAAGTTCGGCTGCCGTAATGCTCATGACTGTCCCATTGCCTGGGGCCGACCTTTCCACATGCCCCCCCGCCCCCGCCAGTGCTGAACCGCGGAATCGAGGGTGAAGAGGGCATATAGAAGACCGATTGCTGGCAGGGCCAGCCCCCATAGCGGGGTCCGGCCATAAAAGCGCAGCATCGGCCGGAAGGAGGCGGCCATCAGCCCGTAGGCCGCTGCCGCGGCCAGCCAGCTGCCGTCCGGGGCGAGCAGCATGTAAACCGGCGGACTGAGGAACATCAGGCAGAGACCAAGAAGGGTGCCGAGGAGAAGGAGCGGATTATAGCGCAGCTGGGCATAGGCCGAGCGGGCGACCATGCGGCGGATTTCCCCCATCCGCCGATAGGGGCGAATAGACTGCGCCCGCTCCGTCAGCCCCAGCCAGATCGGCCCTTGGGCTTTCATGAGCCGGCCCATGGCACAGTCATCGATGATCTCGCTGCGGATGGCCGCGATACCTCCTGCCGCCTCCAGCGCAGGGCGTCGGACCAGCATGCATCCGCCGGCTGCTGCCGCCATCCTGTTTCGAACATTGTTTACCCAACTGAACGGATACAGCATCGCGAAGAAGTAGACGAAGGCGGGGATGAAGAAGCGTTCGGGCCAGGTCTTGCAATGCAGCTTTGCCATGAGAGAGGTCAACACCAGCGCGTTGGCCTCGGCGCGGCTGACCAGGGCTGTCAGACTATCCGGGGCATGGCGGATGTCGGCGTCGGTCAGCCAGAGATAGTCGCTTGGCTCTTTGCCGGCCTCGAGGATGCCCTGGTGCACCGCCCATAATTTGCCGGTCCAGCCGGAAGGCCGCGGGCTTCCGCCAAGCACCCTGAGACGCGCCGCGCCGCCAAGGGCGTGGGCCTTTGCGCTTGTTCCGTCGCTGCTTTCATCGTCGACAAGCAGGATGCGCAGCGGACCGGGATAATCCTGGGCGAGAAGGCTCGCCAGCGTCGTGGCAATCACATCCGCTTCATTGCGGGCTGGCACGATCGCGGTCACCGAGGGCCATGGGGAGGGGACAGATTGTGGCAGGTGGCGATCGTCACGCTCCTGCGCCTGCCAGAACAGGCCGCGAAACAGCAGCAGATAAAGCCAGATCAAGAGCGGCAATCCTGCACATACCGCGTCGCGAAGGAGCGGCCAGATCACGACAGATATCCTTCGGCTTCAAACCAGCTGAGCGCATCGCGTAAAGCCTCCTCATAGGGGCGTGCGTGGTACCCGAGTTCTGTGGTTGCCTTGGCTGAGGAAAAAAACATGTGGTGGCGGGACATGGCGAGGGCATCGCGGGTGACGAAAGGCTCCTTGCCGCTTAGTCCCGCGGTGATTTCCGCGATCAGGGCCAAAGGATAAAGGGGGGTCCGCGGCAGGCGTATGGCCGGCGCCTTCTTGCCGGTCAGTCTGGCGATTTCTGCCAGCATCTGCTTCAGCGTCGCGTTCTGGCCACCGAGTATGTAGGTCTCGCCAATGCGGCCATGGGCGCGGGCGAGCAGGTGACCCGCGGCGACGTCGTCGACATGTACAAGGTTGAGGCCGGTGTCCACGAACGCCGGAATACGCCCGCGGGCGGCTTCGACAATGATACGCCCGGTCGGTGTCGGGCGTACATCGCGAGGTCCGATGGGTGTCGATGGGCTGACCAGCACGATCGGCATTCCCTGCTGCGCATACTCCTCGACGATGCGCTCAGCCACCACCTTGCTCTTCTTGTAGGCCCCGATGGCGGTGTCAAAGCCGGCGCGATCGCGCTCGTCGGCGTCGCCACCATCGCGCTGCGGCTTCAGCGTTGCTACCGAGGAGGTGTACACGATCCGCCGCATACCAACTTGCTTTGCAGCCTCCAGCACGTTGCGCGTGCCCTCACGGTTATTGGCGATGATCTCTTCGGGATTGCGGGCCCAAAGCCGATAATCTGCAGCGACGTGAAACAGATCTTCGCAGCCATCCATGGCCCGGCGTAGCGAGAGCGGGTCTCTCAGATCCCCGAGCACAACCTCGCAACCCAGTCCCTGCAGGTTGGTTTTGGGGCTGGTGGGACGGGCAAGGGCCCGGACCTCCTCGCCCTGGGCCAAGAGCGCACGCAGGACCGCAGAGCCCACAAAGCCCGAGGCGCCGGTGACCAGAACGCGACTCATCCTTGCACCTTGGCCTGGCGCTCTGCCCGCAGGCGTGCGGCAAAACTTCCCTCAGACAGCTGCCAACCCAGCAGGATCGGCGCGCCGTCGGCAATCTGCTGCGCCCGCCGCAGCAGCGACAGCGCGATCCCGATCTGGGCGGGCACGCCGAAGAGTGGCATGAGAACGGCGTAGCCTGCTTCCTGCACGCCGATGGCGTTGGGAACAAACACCGCCGCGCTGCGCAAGGCGCACATCAGCCCTTCGATAGCCACCGCATCTGCTAAAACCACATGCCAGCCCATCAGCCTGAGAGCCAGCCAGGTAAAGATGGCCGTCCCGATCCATCCGGCAAAATGGATGCAGAAGCTTGCCACCATACGCCGCGGCCGGGCGTGAACCTGCCCTATGAGGCGATGAATGTCGCCGGCATAAGGGGCCGCCTTGGGCAGAAAACGGGTGGCGACCCGCTCCAGGAGGTCGAAGCCACGGCGCTGGGCCACGATAAAGCCGCCGGCTCCCACCACACCGAGGGCGATGGCGACTGCAGCAGCTTCGAGAATATCGAGCTGGCGCCCGTCCAGCGGCAAGGTGATGACGAGGATGAGAATGCCGCCAATGA
>JAKAVI010000176.1 GCA_021817355.1 Pseudomonadota bacterium
TGGCTTTCACCATTGCCATCAGAAAGAAAAGCACCGCCATCTTGAGGATGAACCAAACCACCCCTGGAACATACGTGAAGGGGGCCACATGCCAGATTGGCAACCACCCGCCCAAGAAGAGAACCGTCATCAACGCACAGAGCATAATGACATTCATGTACTCGCCGAGAAAGAACATCAAAAACGGGGTTGACGAGTACTCGACAGTAAAGCCTGCAACGAGTTCGGATTCCGCCTCCAGCAAATCGAACGGAGGTCGCTGGGTTTCAGCCAGGGACGAAATGAAGAATATTACGAACATTGGGAACAGCAACGTAAAGGCAAACCAGCCATGGCGCTGCGCTTCGACAATTGCACTAAGATTCAAGCTGCCGGCAAACAGAAGAACCGTTACTAGTACGAAGCCGATGGAAACCTCATACGAAACCATCTGTGCCGCAGCTCTGAGCGCCGACAGGAATGCGTATTTGGAGTTCGAGGCCCAACCGGCCACGATAACTCCATAAACTCCCAGTGAGGACACTGCGAACAGATAAAGAATACCTACATTGATATTAGAAATGACCCACCCTTTGTCGAAGGGGATCACTGCCCAGGCAATGAAGGCCAAAGTCGCTGTCACCACCGGGGCGATCAGGAATAAAACCTTGTTCGCACCGGATGGTATAATGACTTCCTTTAAGATGAATTTCAGCGCATCCGCGATGGTCTGCAGCAAGCCAAACGCGCCAACCACATTGGGTCCTCGACGGAGCTGAACGGCCGCCCAGATCTTACGGTCGGCCAGAATTACTGCGGCCACCGAAAGCATGAGTATCAATGACAGCACCACCATGATGATAGCCTGGCTCAAAAACCAGGCCCAACCATAGGGGACGCCAATGCTTTGGAATGGGTGAACGAGGAACATCTATTCGGCCGCAAGTTTGAGATCGCCAGCGACAAAAAGACGACTGCACTCCGCCATCGTCTCACTTGCCCGTGCGATCGGGTTGGTCAAATAAAAATCTCGGATTGGACTGGCAAGAGCGGTTCCACTGTCGACTTGTCCTGCGTCGCCGATCCCGTTCCAGATTTTGGGGTCCGCGCCAGGTTGCTCCGGCATTCCTAAACTTCTGTAAGCCACACATTGCGCTGACAACGCCTTACGTACACCATCTATATCGTCATATGGGAGCGGTCTGCCCATCACTTCCGAAAGCGCCCGCAAAATCGCCCAATCTTCCTTTGCATCACCAGGCGGAAAGTTTGCGCGATTGGCCAGCTGCACTCGGCCCTCGAAATTCGCAAAGAGGCCGGACTTTTCCGTATAGGCAGCACCAGGAAGGATTACGTCCGCACGATGAGCGCCGGCATCTCCATGGGTTCCCTGATAGATAACAAACGCATTGCCAAGCTTTTCAGTATCCAGTTCGTCGGCACCAAGCAGATATACCAGCTCAATCTCTCCGGACTGAGCGCCTGCTAGAATTTTTTCTAGGCCGCGACCACCATCACCGGGCACAAAGCCAAGGTCTAAGGCGGCGACGCGACTGGCCGACGTGTGCAGAACGTTAAACCCATTCCACCCGCCCTCATGCACGCCGGCTGGACCAATCATGCCGGTATCCATCGCCAATCGTGCGGCTAGTCTCAGGATCGCCGCGCCATCCGGTCGGCAGTACGCCCCTGGGCCCACGATCACCATCGGTCGCTGCGCTTGTTTCAGCGCACTAACAAAATCATGACGGCCATCGACCAGGGCTTCCAGCACATCAGCCGTCTCGCCCAACTGCGAGACCGGATAGGTCAGATCGTATGCCTTACCGATATTGGCAAACCGTACATTGGTGTTAAGCCAGAGCTTGCGCATCCGAGCATTAAGAACTGGCGCTTCCCAACGCAGGTTGGTGCCGATATACAAAACCAGATCCGCTGCATCCACGCCTGCGATCGTAGTATTGAAGAGATATCCCTGACGAGGTGTGGCTATCAGCTTCGCTCCGTCTTGCCGGCAATCCAAGTTGACAACCCCAAGCCCGGTCATCAGATCCTTGAGTGCCTTAATCTCTTCGGCAGCAGCCAGATCACCCACTATCGCGGCCATTCGCTGCGGTTCACAAGCTTTCATTCGCGAAGATATCGCCCCAAACGCTTCTGCCCAACTTGCAGGGACCAACTTTCCGTTCTTGCGGATATACGGTTTGTCGAGACGCTGGCAGGAAAGCCCATCACGTGCATGACGCGTTTTGTCTGAGATCCACTCCTCGTTGATTTCATCGTTATTACGCGGCAGCACGCGCATAACCTGACGTCCGCGAGTATCCACACGGATATTTGCGCCCATACCATCCATCACATCAATGGACTCTGTCTTCCGCAGCTCCCAAGGACGCGCATTAAACGCGTAGGGCCGGCTGGTCAGCGCACCGACTGGACAGAGATCAACCACATTTCCGGACAGTTCGGACGTGAAAGCCTGCTGCAAATACGTGGTAATTTCCATTTCCTCGCCGCGGCCGGTTGCCCCCAATTCGGGAACACCTGCCACTTCCGTAGCAAAGCGGACGCAGCGCGTGCATTGAATGCAGCGGGTCATGATCGTCTTGATCAAGGGCCCCATATATTTATTTTCTACAGCACGCTTGTTTTCATTGAACCGATGAAAACTGGCCCTGCCATAGGCCATAGCCTGATCCTGCAAATCACACTCGCCGCCCTGATCACAGATTGGGCAATCAAGTGGATGGTTGATCAGCAAAAACTCCATCGCACCTTCCCGCGCCTTTTTTACAGGGGGAGAGTTGGTGTTGATCTTAGCTGGAGTGCCATCCTTATTGGGGAAAATATCGCGCACTTGCAGGGCGCACGACGCCTGAAGTTTGGGGGCACCTACCCACTCGACCAGGCACATGCGGCAATTGCCAGCGACTGATAGCCGCTCATGATAGCAGAAACGAGGTATCTCCGCGCCAGCCTGCTCGCAAGCCTGCAACAGGGTTATCGATTCTTCTGCTTCAATCTCGTTACCGTCAATGATGAGCTTACGGCTTGCCATCACAGCATCCTATCACTGGGCGTGGAAGGGTTCAGATGCACCGTCTGAATATCAGCCAGCTCCGCTAACTGTCGGATCAGCGGCTGTAGCAATCTGCCATAGCGCATATCCCTTACGGCCATGCTGATCTCCTATTCCGCCGCAATTGAAGACGTTGCAGACTTACTCTCAGCCATGCGCCGCTCCATCTCAGGTCGAAAGTGGCGGATAAGTCCTTGGATTGGCCAAGCCGCGGCATCTCCAAGCGCACAGATTGTGTGCCCTTCGACTTCACGCGTGACTTCATAAAGCAAATCGATTTCCGCCGGCGTCGCATCGCCCCTCTGCATCCGCCCCATTACTCGCCACATCCAGCCCGTACCCTCACGGCAAGGAGTACACTGGCCGCAGCTTTCGTGCTTGTAGAAATAGGACAGCCGCTGGATGGCTTTGATGATGTCCGTTGACTTATCCATAACTATCACGGCCGCAGTACCTAGCCCTGACTGCACTGCTTTAAGTGAATCAAAGTCCATTAAAACGTCGTCGCAAATTGCCTTCGGCAACAGCGGCACTGACGCGCCACCGGGGATCACCGCTAGCAAGTTGTCCCAACCACCGCGTACTCCACCCGCGTGGCGCTCAATCAGCTCGCGGAGCGGAATGCCCATCTCCTCTTCAACATTGCACGGACGGTTTACGTGGCCAGAGATACAAAACAGCTTTGTGCCGGTATTGTTTGGGCGACCCAATCCAGCAAACCATTGTGCCCCGCGTCGCAATATGGTCGGCGCAACGGCGATGCTTTCGACATTGTTGACCGTAGTTGGGCAACCGTAGAGACCAACATTGGCTGGAAACGGAGGTTTCAGCCGCGGTTGGCCTTTCTTGCCCTCCAGACTCTCTAAAAGAGCTGTCTCCTCACCGCAGATATATGCGCCAGCGCCATGATGCAGGTAGAGATCAAAATCCCAACCATGAATGTTATTTTTTCCAATCAACCGCGCGGCATAGGCTTCATCCACGGCGCGCTGCAGAGCTTCACGTTCTCGAATGAATTCACCGCGCAGGTAGATATAGGCGACGTGCGCCCTCATCGCGAAACTAGCAATCAGACAACCTTCAACGAGAGTGTGCGGATCATGGCGCATGATCTCCCGGTCCTTGCAGGTGCCAGGTTCAGATTCATCGCCATTGACGACAAGATAGTGCGGCCGTTCTTTCACCTCCTTGGGCATGAATGACCACTTCAGTCCGGTGGGAAACCCAGCGCCCCCACGCCCACGAAGTCCGGACTTCTTCATCTCCTCAACAATTGCGTCCTGACCCCGCTCGAGTATCTGCTTGGTTCCATCCCAAGCACCGCGCGCCATCGCCTCCTTGAGGCCAGGGTCATCTAAGCCATAGAGATTGGTAAAGATCCGATCTTGATCTGTAAGCATCAGCGCACAGTCCCCGGCAATGTGGGTCGGGTAGCACCGTGTATTAGACTACCCTCACCCGAAACTTTGGCATTTCCGTCAGTCGCCTGACTTCCGTCCTGACCTGCACCTCGCACCCGTACAATCGCCGTGCGATCGAGTAAGGTCGTAGCACCGCCGAGCGGCTCGGAGGAATGCCGACCGTTCTGAGGACCCGGCTGCGGTGTCTCGCCTCGGCGCAAAGCTTCGATCAACGCTCCAGTTTTAGGACCGTCGAGATCTTCATAAAAATCCTTTCCGATCTGAAGCATTGGCGCGTTGACGCACGCACCCAGACACTCAACCTCCATCCATGAAAACTTGCCGTCCGATGACACCGTATGCGGCTTGGGATGAATGTGCTTCTTGCAGGCTGTCACCACCTCATCCGAACCACGCAGCATACAAGGCGTCGTCGTGCACACCTGGACAAGAAACTCGCCCACAGGCGCCAGGTTAAACATGGTATAAAATGTGGCTACCTCAAGCACACGAATGAACGGCATGTGCAAAAGACCGGCGACATGCTCGATCATCGCCTTACTGACCCAACCCTCCTGCTCTTGGCCAATCCACAGCGCGGCTATCACCGCCGAGGCCTGCCGGCCTTCAGGATATTTGGCTATCCATTGCTCTACCCGATCCCTATTGGTCGAGCTGAATGAGAAGTTGGACGGCTGAACCTCATCAGGAGCCAAGCGACGTACGCTCACCGGTCTACCTCCCCAAAAACAATATCGAGTGATCCAAGAACCGCCGATACGTCTGCAACCATGTGGCCCTTGCACATGTAGTCCATGGCCTGGAGGTGGGCATAAGACGGCGCACGCAACTTAACGCGATATGGTTTATTTGTACCGTTGGCGACCAAGTAAACGCCAAATTCCCCTTTGGGGGCCTCAACCGCTGCGTACGCCTCGCCGTGGGGTACGTGATAACCCTCAGTGTAAAGCTTAAAATGATGGATCAATGCCTCCATCGAGGTCTTCATCTCAGACCTACGCGGAGGAGTTATCTTCTTGTCCTGCGCGAGCGCCGGTCCAGACGGCATCTTTTCGATGCATTGGATCATAAGCTTGGTTGCTTCACGCATCTCATCCATGCGCATAAGGTAGCGATCATAATTGTCGCCATTCTTTCCCACTGGAATCTTGAAATCCAGCTCACTATAACATTCATAAGGCTGGTTACGCCGCAGGTCCCAGTGAACGCCCGCGGAGCGTAACATTACGCCAGTCATGCCCCACATCTCGGCGTCGGCACGGGTAACCTTCCCGATATCAACATTTCGCTGTTTGAAGATACGATTTTCTGTAAGCAGGCCTTCTATATCATCCAGAGTATTCGGAAATTTCCGGCACCAATCATGGATGTCTTCCAGCAGTTGCGGTGTCACATCCTGATGTACCCCGCCGGTTCGGAAATAGTTGGCATGCAACCGGGCGCCGGAGGCACGCTCATAGAAAACCATCAACTTTTCACGATCTTCAAAACCCCAAAGTGGCGGGGTCAGAGCACCAACATCCATGGCCTGCGTCGTGACATTAAGCAGATGATTAAGAATGCGGCCCATCT
>JAKAVI010000157.1 GCA_021817355.1 Pseudomonadota bacterium
TATCATCACAAGCTGCCCGGCCAGCCAATCGCGCAAAAGGATCTGCCGGCATTTCTGCATCGCGTCGCTCACTATGCGATGACAACCTATGCTGAAGCCCTTAATCGTGGCACCAATCTTGACGCGACCGCCAAGCTTGCGGTTGCCAAGCAGCTTCACCTCTACACCGGATTGCCGGTCGACTATCTGATGCGCGCGAATTTGCGGGTCAATGGCGGCCAGTTCCGTCAGGAGCTGCAGATTGCCAACGACCTGACCACTGGTCGGCTCGACGCGCGTTTTTCAGGCCCGGCCATGGACCCCTTGAGCGAATATGCGGAGTACGACCCTCAGAGCGCGGCGATCAGCTCAGCCTATGTGGCCGCCTTCAATTCCTACGTCCGTGATGATTTGGGCTATACCGGCAAGATTGCCTATCGCCCCGATGCCCATAATATCGGGCATTGGAACTTCCTGCATCAACCTCCTGGCTTTCCCTTCAGGAAAACCCAGGCCCTCAACGTGATGCCGGATCTTGCCGCCGCCATGAAGGCCAACCCCAACCTGCACGTGATGGTTAATGGCGGCTATTTTGATCTGGCGACGGTTTTCTATCAGGGCTGGTACGAGATGCACCATCTCTCCATCCCGCAGTCCCTGACCAAGAATATCCAGTATCACTACTACATGTCGGGCCACATGGTTTATGTCCATGTGCCGTCACTGGTACATCTGCACAACAACGTGGTTGACTTCATCCGCTCCACAGACAACGTGAACTAGACGTTCAGGACCCCGCGGCAATGATGCGCATTGCGCTGCGGGGTCCTGATTTCTAAACAGCAACTATGATTGATGACCGGCTACAGGCGCCGCCAGCGCGTGATCTGCGCCTGGCAGTGCGCCGCGGACTTGCCCTCCGTTGCCCGGCCTGCGGCAAGGGGCGGCTTTTCCGCAGCTATCTCAAACCTGTAGATGTTTGTGCCGCATGTGGCGAGGACCTGTCCCATATCCGCGCGGATGATGGTCCGGCATGGCTGACCATACTGATCGTCGGCCATGTCGTTGTGGCACTCGTCCTCGGGGTTGATAGCTGGGCGGGCTGGCCCTTGTGGCAGGCGATGGTTTTTTATCCCACCCTTGGCCTTGTCATGTGTCTGGCCCTTCTGCCTGTGGCCAAAGGACTTTTTATCGGTGTGATTTGGGCCGGCGAACCTGCGCCCGCTTGACAGCGTCGCGCGGCAATGACCGACTGAGATCTGAAACTTACGGGGCCAGTCCTCATGAATGGTGCTCAGGCGCTGGTCGCCACGCTGGCCGAGGCGGGTGTTGAGGTCTGCTTTGCCAACCCAGGCACCTCGGAAATGCACCTCGTGGCAGCTCTCGACGGGGAACCGCGGATCCGGCCGATTTTGGCGCTGTTCGAAGGCGTGGTGACTGGTGCCGCCGACGGCTATGGACGCATGGCCGACAAGCCGGCGGTGACGTTGCTCCATCTTGGCCCGGGTTTCGGCAATGGTTGGGCCAACCTGCACAATGCACGCCGGGCCAGCACGCCCGTCCTCAATCTTGTTGGCGATCATGCGACCTATCACGCCCAATATGACGCACCTCTGGCCTCGGACGTGAACGGGCTGGCGCGCACGGTGTCCGCCTGGGTGCAGGCAAGCGTCAGCGCCAATACGGTTGCCGCAGACGGCGCACGTGCGGTGCAAGCCGCGCTGTCACCTCCGGGGCAGATCGCAAGCTTGATCTTGCCCGCGGATACAGCGTGGAACGAGGCGCAGAACCCCGCCCCGGCGTTGCCGCGAATGGCGGCGGCCACGGTTTCTGACGCAAATATTGCCACCATCGTTGACGCTCTGCGCAAGGGCAAACGCACCGCGATCTTGATGCGCGGTACCAGCTGTCGGCAGGCTGGCCTTGAAGCTGCCGGACGCATCGCCGAGGCGTCGGGAGCCCGGCTCCTCGTAGATACCTTCGTGCCGCGGCTGCAGCGTGGCGCCGGCCGCGTGGTCGTCGAACGAATTCCCTATTTTGCCGAACAGATTGTTGAGTTTCTGGCTGATCTGGAACAATTGATCCTGGTCGGGGCCAAGCCTCCGGTTGCGTTCTTCGCCTATCCCGGCAAGCCGAGCTGGTGTGCGCCGCAAGGCTGCAACATCCTCTACCTTGCTCAGCCTCATGAGGATGGCGTAATGGCGCTCACAGCGGTTGGCGATGCGCTAGGGGCGCGGTCCAACCCGACCCGCGCGCCCTTGCAGCGGCCGGGTGTTCCACAAGGCCCTCTCAATCAGTTCAGCGTCGGTCAGGTCATTGCGCAGTTCCTGCCGGAGGATGCGATTGTGTCCGATGAGGGGGCTACCAATGGCTTGGGTAGCTACGTGGCTACCGCCTCGGCGCCACCTCATGACTGGCTGGCGCTGACCGGCGGCTCGATTGGCCAGGGGCTTCCCCTTGCCACCGGTGCGGCCGTGGCCTGTCCCGAGCGCAAAGTTGTGTGCCTGTCCGGTGATGGCGGCGCCATGTACACGGTGCAGGCCCTGTGGACTCAGGCACGCGAGCAGCTCGATGTCACCACCGTGCTCTTTGCCAACCGCTCATACGCCATCCTGAACATCGAGCTGGCACGCGTCGGTGCCGGCAACCCCGGTCCGCGCGCGCTGTCGATGCTCGATCTGCACAATCCCGACATCGACTTTGTCGCACTGGCGCAGGCTCTGGGCGTGGAAGCAAGCCGCGCCACTACGCTTGAGGGTTTCGCCACGCAGTTCGCCTCGGCAATGACGGGCCGCGGGCCGCGCCTGATTGAGGTGTTGATCTAAACAGGTGCGGCGGGGCGCGAACCGCACGGCGGATGCGCAGGCACAGCACCGCGCTCCCATGCATCTGATGAAAATGTCATTGTGGGCTGCCAGCAGCTCCGAAGCCCGACGGCCGCGGCTTTAGGGCAGATCTGACTCAAGTTCTTCGGGCTGATATCCAAGAATGCTTAGACCTTCGGACAGCTCATCTCCCAGGAGAGGCAAACCGAGCAAATAGGTCGAGGTCGGCTGACGATGAGCCCGACGGGCCTGCGCGTGCAGTGTGGGCCAGTCGGAAGCCTCGTTACCCTGGCGGCCCAACCAGGCCAGCGCCACCAGATCGATCTGTTCATCGACCGAAAGCTCATCAATGTAGTCGGCCAGGATCTGGCCTACCGCATCATCGCCGTGCTCCTCCAGCACCCGGATCATGTGATCATCGGCTCCATCAGAGGAGTCGCCCGGATCGGTCAGCACATCCTTGGCGTCAAAGGCCTTTGCCAGAAGTATGATATAGGCGACCTTCTCTGGCGCAATCGTCAGTGGGGGGCCCTTAGGCATGGTGGTCTCCCGTCATCAGTCCCGCATTTAGAAGCAGCTGCGACAGGAAACATTGACCTGGAGCAAGGACGTCGAATCGCTATGCCAGCTTCAGGCTGGCACAGATCACGCCACGCTCACTGGTGCTCGGCGTCAGTGAAAAGCCAAGTTCACGGCAAAGCGAAAGCATGCGTTCGTTCTCTTCGAGCACTTCGCCAGTCATCTGTTGGGTTCCGCGGGATTTGGCGTATGAGATCAGCCGTTCCATGAGCAGCTTTCCAAGACCAAGTCCTTTGAGGCTGCTCCTGACGCTAATGGCAAACTCGCAACTGATGTTGTCCGGATCGGCACTGTAACGGGAGGCGCCCAGGACTTTTTCATCGCTCGGCCGTACCAGCAGAAATGCCATTTCACGGTCATAGTCGATCTGGGTCAGCCGCGCCAAGAGGGCAGGAGGGATCTGGCGCATCGGCGTGAAGAAACGAAAACGGATATCCTCAGGTGTCAGCTGCGCAAAAAGGTCTTCGACACCGGGCGCATCCTCCGGACGTATGGGACGCAGTAGCAGCTGGCCCAGACCGTCAATCGATTCATGTCGTTCCAGTTCCTTGGGATAGGGAAGTATCGCAAAGCGTACACTGTCCTGAGCAGCATTTTCCAAACGCACGCGTGCATCCAGCGCAAGGATACCCTTTGCATCGGCCACCAGCGGATTGATGTCGAGTTCGGCGATCTGCGGTAGATCTGCGATGAGTTGCGACAGGCGCACCAGACATAGCGCGATGGCATCGATATCTGCAGGTGCGACGTCACGATATCCCTTCAGGCGTCTCCACACCCGTGTACGGCTCATCAATTCACGGGCGAGGGTGAGATTGAGTGGAGGCAGCGTGATAGCGCGATCGTTGATGATTTCTGCGGCCGTACCGCCGCGGCCAAAGAGCAGAAAGGGTCCAAACTGGCGATCGGTCGCCATTCCCACTATTAGCTCAATCGCTTCGGGACGACGTACCATTTCCTGCACGGTAAAGCCCTCAAGGCGGGCATTTGGCTGCGCCAGTGCGATCCGCCGCTGCATGGCCTCTGCGGCATCGCGGACCGCGGCCTCACCGACGAGGCCGAGTGCAACGCCGCCTGCGTCTGATTTGTGGGTGATGTCAGGAGAAAGAATTTTCAGTGCGACCGGCACGCCCCAGGCCGCGGCCAGCTCACCTGCCAGCTGCGCGTTTGCCACCGCCTGCGAGCGCACATGGGGAATGCCGTAACAGTCAAAGATGGCGTGGATGTCGCTTTCAGGCAACCAGCCCTCACCGCGCTCCTTTAGTGCCCGCAACACAATCTGCCTGGCTGCGGCATCGTCGGGGGAAAAGTGCTCAGGCAGCGAGGGCGGCACTTCCATCAGCGTTTCCTGGCCGCGCTGATAGCCCACCAAATAGGAAAAGCCGCGGATCGCCTTGTCCGGAGTGTCGTAGGCCGGGATCTTGGCATCCGCGAAAATAGCGTGGACCTGATCACGCTCTCCTGAACCCAGCCAGCTCGCAAAAACTGGCTTGTGATTTCCCTGAACCGCGCGGGCAACCGCCTGTGCTGCCTCCACGCTGGAGGCCACCGCGACCGGACAATTGAGTACAAGGATCGCCTCTGGCCCCGGCGCCTCAAGAAGACAGCGCAAGGCCGCTTCATAGCGTTCAGGGCCGGCATCGCCGATGATGTCGACGGGGTTGCCATGGCTCCAGGTTGCCGGAAGAACCTTGTCCAGCTCACCGCTCAACTGCGGTGTAAGCGTACCCATGGTGCCGCCATGATCGATGAGCGCATCAGTTGCCAGAACGCCAAGGCCGCCACCGTTGGTCAGAATGAAGAGGCGATCACTTGCAAGTTTGATGGGGCGGGCGAGTGTTTCGACGGCATCGAATACCTCGTCAAGATCGTTGACGCGCAGAATGCCAGCCCGACGAAACGCGGCGTCGTACACCGCATCCACCCCTGCCATGGCGCCCGTGTGGGAGCTTGCTGCCTTTGCCGCGGCTTCATGTCTGCCGGCCTTGATGGCAATTACGGGTTTGAGACGGGCCGCCGTGCGTGCGGCGGAGAGAAATTTGCGCGCCTGGGTTATGGTCTCGATATAGAGCAGGATTGAATGGGTATTGGGATCAAGTGCCAGGTAATCCAGCATGTCTCCAAAGTCCACGTCGGTCATGTCGCCAAGCGAAACGAGATGTGAAAAGCCGATTCCGCGCGCCGCCGCCCAGTCCAGGATGGTTGTTAGCATCGCACCGGACTGGGCGACAAATGCCACTCCCCCCGAAGGAGACGAAACCGGCGCAAAGGATGCATTAAGCCGGACGGCGGTTGAGATGATACCCAGGCAATTGGGACCAATAATCCGCAGTAGGGATGATTTGGCGGCATCGAGCATTGCTCGCTCGAGCATCATGCCAGTCTCAGTACCCAGCTCATTGAACCCGGCGCTGATCACGACGGCGCCCTTTGTCCCGCGAGCAGCGAGATCGGCTACAATAGCTGGTACCGTATCGGGAGGCGTGCAGATGATGGCAAGATCTGGCGTGAGGGGCAAATGTGCCACATCGCGATAGGCCAAGATGCCGGCAACGGAGCTGTGTGTTGTCGATACCGGCATGACAGGCCCTTCAAACCCGCCTTCCAAGAGATTACGGGCA
>JAKAVI010000351.1 GCA_021817355.1 Pseudomonadota bacterium
CGCGCAAGATCATCGCGGCCTTCGACGCTCCGGAAAACCAAGGAAAGGGCGCCATCGCTCTTGACGGTCGCATGGTTGAACGCCTGCATGCTGACATTGCGCGCCAGATCGTGGCGCTCGCTGAGGCCATAGCTGCACGCAAGGGGGGGTAATATGCAAACGGACCGCGGTCGCTATTTCGAAGATTTTTCCATCGGGGAAGACATCGTCCATTCAACACCACGAACACTCAACCTGGGCGATGCTGCACTTTATATGGCGCTGTACGGTTCGCGCTTTGCCCTTCAGGCCGACAGCTGTGCCCGCGCCCTTGGCTATCCCAACGCACCCCTCGATGATCTGCTCGTGTTCCATACGATCTTCGGCAAATCGGTTCCCGACATCTCCCGCAACGCGGTGGCCAACCTCGGCTATGCCGAGGGCCACTTTCTCAAACCGGTATTTGCCGGCACCACATTGCGGGCCCATTCCAGCGTGTTGGGACTGAAAGAGAATTCCAACGGCAAGACCGGCATAGTCTGGGTCAGAACGACCGGGACCGATGATCACGGGGATGACGTACTGAGCTACGTGCGCTGGGTCATGGTCAACAAGCGTAACCCCGACAAGCCATGCGTGCGCGACACGCTGGCGCCGAAGTTACAGGGTGCCGTGTCAGCCGACGACCTGAGAGCTCCCGAGGGCATTGATTTCTCGAAATTTGACCCCCGCGATTCCGGCTCTGAACTTTGCTGGGATGATTATAAGCCCGGTGACAAAATTGATCATGTCGACGGTATGACCGTGGAAGAAGCCGAGCACATGATCGCCACCCGCCTCTATCAGAACACTGCGCGGGTACACTTTGATCAGTACGCGCAAGGTCAGGGTCATGTCGGACGACGTTTGGCCTATGGCGGCCATACCATCAGTATTGGTCGCGCGATGTCCTTTAATGGTCTGGCCAATGCCTTCTGCCTTTTGGCCATCAACAGTGGACAGCACGTTGCCGGGGTATTTGCGGGCGACACGATCTATTGTTGGAGCCAGGTCATGGACAAGGCCCTCATCTCTGGGCGCAATGACTGCGCCGCGCTTCGCTTGCGTCTGATCGCCACCAAAAACGTGCCATGCCGCACCTTCCCATGCCACCGTGCAGACGGTACCTACATGCCCGAGGTTGTACTGGATTTTGACTACTGGGCGTTGATGCCGCGGCGAGCCGGATGACGGACCTGATTGAAACCTATCGCGCGCGGGTTCTTAATGGCGAGCTTGCACGCGATCCCTTGCAGGAACGGGCCGCCGACCGCCTTGCCCGGCTTGCGCGCCAACTGGCGCGCTATCGGCGGGGACGACGCGGTTTCTTCATCCGCGCCGAGCCTCCACCTCGCGGCCTTTACATCTGGGGCGATGTCGGGCGCGGCAAATCCATGCTCATGGACCTCTTCTTCCGTGCTGTCACCTTGCCCAAGAAGAGGCGAATCCACTTCAATGCGTTTATGGGCGAAGCGCATGGTTTGATCCACGCGGAGCGCCAAAAGGAAGGCACTAGGGATCCAATCCCCCCCGTAGCCGCCCTGCTTGCAGCCCGCGCAACCGTCCTGTGCTTCGACGAATTCCAGGTCACCGACGTCGCTGATGCCATGATCCTGGGCCGGCTGTTTGAGCAACTGTTTGCTCTCGGTGTTGTCGTGGTGGCGACCTCCAATACCCCTCCGGAACGCCTTTATGAAGGCGGGCTTAACCGTCAGCTCTTCCAGCCATTCATTGCACTGATTGAGCAGACGCTCGACATCGTTGAACTGAACGGCAAGGAGGATTATCGCCGCCGCCAATCAGGTGATGATGATCTCTATATTTATCCGCTCGGCCCTCTGGCCACGCGCAAAATGGATCGCCTATGGCAGCGTCTGACCTCTGGTGCACCTTGCCCTCCCGCACAGCTTTCGGTTCTGGGGCGCAGCTTACGCGTGCCAGCTGCGTGCGACGGCGTTGCCCGGTTTCATTTTGATGATTTGTGCAATGCGCCTCTTGCCGCCAATGATTTCTTGGCCATCGCCCGGGCTTTTCACACCGTACTCATTGACGAGGTTCCGGCCATGGGGCCGGCAATGCGCAACCAGGCGCGGCGGTTTGTCCTTCTGATAGACACATTTTATGATGAAAGAGTACGCCTTATCTGCTCGGCGGCGGCACCTGCTGACAGTCTTTATCCGGAAGGGGACGGCGCGGACGCATTTCGCCGGACTGCCTCCAGACTGATCGAGATGCAGAGTGATGCCTATAGCCCTCGTCCTTTTACCGAGCGTGTCGGTTAGGAGCATGCGGCCATGATCGAGGATCTGGTCACGACATTCTGCATCATTGTCGGGGCCATTGCGCTTTACCGCTTCCGCGCCCCGCTCATCGACAGGCTCAGGCGTTTTGACCATGAAAATCGTGTCCGCATCGCGCAGCAGGAGCGCGAAAGCGATGATCCTGTAGCCCACTTCCGCCACGCCTTGGCGATCGCTGAGGACCAGGTCGAGGCCATTACCGAAATCAAGGTTCACGACGAGCGCCTGGGAACCGGGGTGACGCGCTTTCTCTTCCTGGGCGAGCAATTTGCCCTGCGCTCCGAGGCTGAGCGCGCCCGCAGCGAAAAAATTCGCGCCATTACACTCGAGTATTACCGCGAGCTGCCACGTGCCCTATACGCGCGTGACGACGGAAAACTTGGAAGCTAGCGCCGGTGCCTCAGCCTGGGCTCAGGCGGCTTCACCGCGAAGCAACCGCGGCAGCTTTCCAACCGTGCCACCTGCATTGCGCATCAAGAACCGGCGCAGCGGCCCGATTTGATCGATCAGGCCCATACCAAGGTCCCGGGTCAGGCGCAAAGGCAGAATGTCATTGGAGAAAATGCGGTTGAAGGCATCCATGGAAAGGCCCATGACCGTGGAATCAAAGCGGCGCCAGCGTTCATAGCGCCGCAAGGTGTCCAACCCTCCAAGATCGAGCCCGAGCCGTGCTGCATCAAGCAGGCATTCTGCGAGTGCTGCGACATCCTTGAGCCCAAGGTTAAAGCCCTGCCCGGCGATCGGGTGGATGCCGTGGGCGGCATCGCCAATCAAGGCAAAGCGGGGCTTAACATATGAACGCGCCAGATGGAATTTGAGCGGATAGGACCAGCGTGGTCCAATGACCGAAGTATCACCAAGATGAGCCCCAAAGCGGCAGGCAATTTCCGCATCAAACTCATCGGCGGCAAGGTTCATGTAAAGTGGCGCCAGATCAGCCCGTTCGGTCCATACAAGTGAACTGCGGTTGCCCTTTAGCGGAAGGATGGCAAAAGGCCCGGAGGGCAGGAAATGTTCGTAAGCCGTACCGTTGTGCGGACGCTCATGGGCCACGGTCGCAACGATGCCACATTGGGGATAGGACCAACCAACGATGCCAATCCCGAACTCTTCGCGCAGCCGCGAAGCCCGTCCATCCGCCGCAACCAGAAGGCGGGTACGCACAGAACTGCCATCTGAAAGTTCGGCATCGACATACTCGGTGACCGACGTGGCCCGCTCCACCGCCAGGAGAGACAGCAGTTCCACTCCCGCCGTCGCATCCGCGGCCGCAAACAGGGCTCTCCTAAGATGGCGGTTCTCGACGATATATCCCATTGGCTCGCCAATCTCATCGGCGTCAAAGTGTAGGGACAAGGGTGAAGCTGGCCCCCCTGCCGGGGCGTCGGTCACCAGAATATCAAGGATCGGCTGGGCTTCGTCTTGCAGATGCGGCCAGATCGATAGGGCCCGCAGCATGCGGACCGAGGCGTAGGACAAAGCAGTTACGCGACCATCGAAGCCGGCGTCCAGACTTAAGGTCCGCGCGAGCGGTTCTATGACCGCAACCGTCAGTCTACCCTGTGCCAGCGCTACGCCCAGGCACAGTCCCGCCATCCCCCCGCCACCGATTACCACGTCATATTGGTAGAGCTTTTCCATGCCGGCACCTTAGCCGCTCGGCCGTGGAAGGCCAGCAGCGATATCGCCCAAGAGCTGCGCAAAAAAATCCCATTGCCTAGATTTTGAGCACCACGTCCCGACCTCTGGGCAACAAATATTCAGAATCCTGCGCATACCGGGCATTTTCCACCCTCGAGACGTTCTCGCAGACCTTGGCGCCCGGTTGGCCCCGCCCACAATGATGCCAGGTCAAAAGGGAACCTGGCATGAAGCTCATTACGGCAATCATCAAACCCTTCAAGCTTGACGCGGTACGCGAAAATCTTACGGCCCTGGGAATCGAGGGCATGACCGTGACCGAAGTGAAGGGTTTCGGTCGGCAAAAGGGCCATCGCGAAAATTATCGCGGTGCAGAATACGCGGTCAGCTTCCTGCCCAAGGTGAAGATCGAAGTGGCGGTCGCGGCAGACCGCGCGCAAAGCGTCGTCGAGGCGATGACCTTAGCTGCGCGCACCGGACAGATTGGCGACGGCAAGATCTTCGTCTCCCCCATCGAGCAGGCGGTGCGTATCCGCACCGGCGAGACCGATCGCGACGCGCTTTGACCGCACTCATTCATTCCAATCGAATAATCCTAGCGAGGACATAATGACCACATGGAAGAGAGCCTGCGGGCGGCTGGCGGCGGCGGCAGGGCTTGTGATGGGCACCATCACGCCTGCTCTGGCTGCAACCCCTAAATTTGATAGCGGTGACACCGCCTGGATGCTGACGTCAAGCGCTCTGGTGCTGATGATGACCATACCAGGGCTTGCCCTCTTCTACGGCGGCATGGTGCGCAAGAAGAACGTACTGGCCACATTGGCGCAAAGCTTTGGCGCCACCTGCATCATTACCGTTCTTTGGATGGTGATCGGCTATTCGCTGGCATTCACCCCGAATGCACATGCTGGTCTCAATCAGCTCATCGGCGGGGTCAATGAACTGCTCCTCGGCAAGTTGACCTTGAACTCTGTAAGCCCTCTGGCGCCGACAATCCCGGAATCGGTTTACATGTTCTTCCAGATGACATTTGCGATCATCACCCCTGCTCTCATTGCAGGTGCCCTCGCGGACCGCATGAAGTTTTCTGCATTCATGTGGTTCATGTCGCTGTGGCTTATATTTGTCTATTGCCCGATAGCCCATTGGGTATGGGGCGGCGGCTGGTTGGGCAGCATGGGGGCTCTTGATTATGCCGGCGGCACCGTCGTGCATCTGAACGCCGGAACCGCAGCGCTGGTAACCTGTCTGGTACTGGGCCGCCGTGTTGGCTATGGCACAGAAAACATGGCTCCGCACAATCTGGTGTTGAGCGTGATCGGAGCCTCTTTGCTGTGGGTCGGCTGGTTCGGCTTTAACGCGGGCTCCGCGGTGGCAGCCAGTGCCAATGCCGGGATGGCGGCGGCGGCGACTCAAATTGCCACCGCCGCCGCGGCCATGGCCTGGACCGCATGTGAATGGATTGTCCTCAAGAAGCCTTCTGTTCTTGGCATGATCTCCGGTGCCGTGGCGGGCCTTGTTGCCATCACCCCTGCCTCAGGCTTCGTCGACGCGCAGGGTGCCCTGATCATCGGTGCCCTTGCCGGCCTCGTCTGCTACCTATCTGCGGTTCACATGAAGAAGTGGCTTGGCTACGACGACGCACTTGATGCCTGGGGTGTACATGGGGTCGGCGGTGCATTGGGTGCCATGCTGACCGGAGCCTTGGCCAAACACGCCATCAATGCGAGCGGCAGTGGCTGGCTTTTTGACGGCAATGGGCACCAGATGCTGGTGCAGTTTTACGACGTGGCGGCAACCTTCATCTACTGCGCGATCGTGACCTTCATCATTCTCAAGCTGATTGACATCACCATCGGCCTGCGCGTCAGCCGCGAGGTCGAAATCGAAGGTCTCGACATCAACCTCCATGGCGAGATCGTTCACGGCTAGCGGCCGCTCCTCGTACAGCACTAAAGGCGCCCCACCCCTGGGGCGCCTTTTTTTGGCTCGTCGGCGGAATTT
>JAKAVI010000336.1 GCA_021817355.1 Pseudomonadota bacterium
ATCTATACCGAGATGTTGGCCGCGCCAGGAGCCATTTAACATCGGGCCACCCGATACACCAATGGTAGGAAGATCCACGCTGGCTGCGCCCATCAAGAGCGCTGGCGTCGTCTTATCGCAGCCCATCAGCAGGACTACCCCGTCTATGGGATTTGCACGCAAGGTTTCCTCAACATCCATGCTTGCGAGATTGCGAAGAAACATCGCGGTTGGACGGGTTAAGGTTTCCCCTGGGGAAATTACCGGAAATTCCATCGGCACCCCACCGGCTTCAAGGATACCCTCACGCACATGCTGGGCCAGATCCCTGAAATGCGAGTTGCACGGTGTCAGCTCGGACCAGGTATTGCAGATCCCGATGACAGGACGCCCATCGAAGTGATCGCCGGGAACGCTGCGGCTTCGGGTCCAGCTGCGGTTTGCAAAGCCGCGCATTCCCGTACCGCCGAACCATGACTGGGAACGGAGTGGTTTGGGAGGAGAACTATCCTTTGGCATGGTACAATTTCATCCTTTATTCAGTGAGGTGGGGGAGCCGGCCGAGGCCTTCGATGATGTGACCTCGCTCTCGCAGGTGCATAAGCGGTAATGTGAACTGTCGCGAACCAAGTCCATCAAGGATCCTTTTTTACCTGCGTCTGACCTCCTTGGCTGACCGGCGAGCCCACGCTTTGGCCCGGACACTCTGGCATGGCTGATCGAACTGGGCTCGACTGGAAGGTTCATTTGTAGCCAAAGAAAACTGGTCAGGCAGGATCCCGGCGCCCATTTATCCATGTAAATTCGACATATCAGAGATGCGCCAGTCCGCTATCCCCATGTTTGAATGCCGTAATCCCAATCAAGTCCCGGTCATCAGCCGGACAGCTCGATGAAGGCTCCGCGTAGTAGAACGATCCAATCCACCATCGGCGAGCGAGGTGCGGTGCGAAGAAATGGCGAGCAGGTTTGAAGACCAATAAAGTCTCAAGGAGCGCTCGCACGGCGCAAGGATTGCGCTGAAGGCAGGATTTTACGAGCCTGATGCAACTGGCGAAAAATTTTCCTGGCAGCTCGCTGCGAGCGTCCCCACGACGTCTTGAGCTGTTTTCGGCGAAGAGGGTTTATGGCTCATCCTGGTTGCCGACGGAATGAAGCTGCGACTGAAATCAGGTTCGCCACATATGACCGGCATATTGCGGCATTCGCCCTGCTACGGACGAGAGGCCAGACCAGGTTCGTCGAAATCCGTCCCATCTCAATCGAGATCACGCGGCATTGCCTTCCTCTGTCCGCCGCCATCGGCTGTCATGTGGGAAACGGGCCCCGGGCTCCCGCGAAGGGCAGGGGTGATGACGCCGCCTTCCGCCACGCCCATGCATGAACCGAGGCGCCGCCCGCCTTTGCCGCTCGGCGCAATACCATGCACGCTGCACAATAAGGGTTTAATCGCGAATTATTCGGTCCACGGGTAAAATGGCATTTGTGATGCCTTGCCGGCAAATCGCGGCGGGCGCTTTTCGAGGAAGGCTTTCACCCCTTCCTTGCCATCACCAATGCTGGTGTAGAACATCGCCAACGAGTCCACCCGATGTGCCTCCAAAGGATGTGATTGTGCGCTGTTGCGATAGAGCATCTGACGCATGTAGGCGGTCGCCACCGGGGACCGATTCTCGGTGAATTTGCGTGCCAGATTATAGGCTTCCTGAAGCAATTGATCGGCAGGATAAACCGCCTTGACCAGGCCGCCGCGCAAGGCTTCGGCCGCGTCAAAAATCTCGGCGCTGTAGATCCATTCCAGCGCCTGCTGCATGCCGACGATGCGCGGCAGGAACCACGTCGAACAGGCCTCAGGCACGATCCCGAGCTTGCCGAACACGAAGCCAATGCGTGCCTTGTCAGAGGCGAGACGGAAATCCATCGCCGTCGTCAGGGTGGCTCCGACCCCGACCGCCGCACCGTTTATGGCCGCGATGACCGGCTTCTTGCAGGCAAAAATCGCCAGCGCAACCCGCCCCCCGGTATCGCGTACACCGTTCAGGATCGCCGGGTCGTCCAGGCGCCCATGCATGTCGCCAAGGGTAGGATGCTGCGTTTCATCGAGCCCAAAGACATTACCGCTGATGGAAAGATCCATGCCGGCGCAGAAGACGCGGCCGTTGCCTGTCACCACCACCGCGCGCACGGTGTCGTCGTCGCTGGCCCGGCCGAACGCATCGACCAGCTCGTTTGCCATATCAACCGTGAAGGCGTTGAGGTTGTCGGGTCGGTTGAGCGCGATCGTCAGAATTCCGTCGTCAACTGTCCAGGTCAATGTGGCGTAAGTTATGCCTCTGTCATTCATGACGTCTTTCTTTCGGGCGCGATGTGCTTGCGACGGGACTGTCGCCTCATCGATGTCGAGCCTGCAATCTAGCAGGATGGGAAGACCGGGCAAGCTCTCGCGTCAACCGCCGGTGCGGCGGTCAGCGCCCAATGTCGGGCCCTATGCCAACTTCAGCGACCTCCGCGCGCATTTGCCAGCCGTTTCACCCCTTGCGCTGTTCGATGTGCGGCAACCCGGGAAGATCAGATCCTGGTTCCTCCCCAGGGTGCCTCACCATGCTGTCTTGCCGCTGTCGATCCAATGTCGCACAGCCGGCACGGACGACATTTATGAGCGACCAAAATAGCCGGGGCGGCTGATATCGGCGATCAACCCGATCTGGGTTGGCTTCCAGCCCAACCATTGCCGCGTCAGGGCACTGGATGCTGCGCCATCCATTGCGGCAAACATGGCCATCACGCCAAAGTGGCTGGCCGCTTCGTCTGCCGAAATTGACCCAACAGGCACATTCAGGTGTCGTCCAACAATCTCGGCAATGTCGCGTGCGGTCACGCCCTCGTCCGCGACGGCGTGATAGCTCTTGCCACCCTCTCCCATCTCAAGGGCCAGCCGGTAGAGGCGCGCCACATCTGTTCTGTGTGCGCCAGACCAGCGATTGGCGCCGTCACCGATATAGGCGGAAATCCCTTTTCCACGGGCGATTTCCAGAAATCCGTTGACCAGACCGCATTTGCCCTCGCCGCCATGGACCTGTGGCAGACGCACCGCCATGGCCCGAACACCGCGCGCCGCAAAAGCCAGTCCCGCCGCTTCAGATACACGGGGCAGGCCCGGCATCACCGGATCTTCTTCGGTGGCAAGACGCCCCGGTGCAACCAGCAGCGTACCGGAGGTGACAATGAACGGCTTGTTCGTTCCGGCCAGCACATTTCCCATCGCCTCGATGGCACGTTTGTCGATCTGCCCGTTCTCCACAAATCTGGAAAAGTCGTGAATGAAGGCAAGGTGGATAGTACCATCTGCTTGCTCCGCACCCCTGCACAGGCTGTCGGAATCCTCCAGCGTACCACGGTGAACATCCGCGCCCAGCTTCTCCAGCACGCGGACATTGTCGTCCGAGCGGGCAAGGCCAAGCACAGAGTGACCATTGGCAATCAGTTCCCGGCTGACCGCACGACCGATAAAGCCGGCGGCGCCGGTGACGAATACACGCATGCAAGTGCTCCCTGTTTCGTAGGTCTGGATATTGTTCGGTTGGACCTACAGGTAAAGTAGTGATCTTATACGGGTATAATTTCTAACAGGTTCGCAGTCAGAACCGGCCTCAGCACGACGTGAAAGAACCTCGCGCCAACCTTATCCTGTGGTGTTTGGCTATTGACCGGCAGAACAACGGGGACGAGCGCCCTGGTGCAAGGCATGGTACTGCGCGCCAGGTTCAGAATCACGCGATACACCTGACCGGGAAAAGCATTCGCGACGCACGCCGATACCTTGCACAGTTTCCGGTCTCTGCGCGATGAACGGCACGCGACCGGTCCAAAGTTCGCAGCGCCCTGGCGCCGGATGAGGTGCGGGGACCTCAGAGCTGGAGCAAAGCTGCTGCATCAACCCATGGCGGGCGGCACGTGAGATGTCCTGCCCCCCGGATCATCTTGACAGAAGCCCTCGCGACCCGGACGGTTTCATGCGCCCTGTAAGGGGCGTGCCGCAGGGGATAGGCTCGACTGCAGTCAGCGCCAGCTGTGGGTCCAAAAAGCAAGTCTGGGGGAATGAGGATGCGCAGCGATCATTATGACATCAAGACCGACCGGGATGTCCTGGTTCCCATGCGCGATGGTATCCATCTTGCAACAGACATTTTCCATCCGCAGCCAAAGAGCCGCCATGAGCACTTTCCGATCCTTCTGTTCCGAACACCTTACTCGAAGGACGAGACGGAAACGAGCTATGGCCACGCGGCCTGGTTTGCGCAACACGGCTACATCGTCGTACAGCAGGACTGCCGTGGCTGCTTCAAGTCAGGGGGTGATGTTAACTATCTCCTGCCGGAAGCCGAGGACGGCTACGACACCTTGAACTGGATCGCCCGGCAAGACTGGGGCGACGCCGAAGTCGGAAGCTGGGGCACGTCGTGGTCGGGTTGGACGCAGACGGCGATGGCGGCGCTTGGCCCCAAGCGTCTCAGAACCATTGTGCCCATGATGAGCGGCGCCGATGGCTACACGAGTTCAATCCGGCAGGGTGGCGCGCTGGAACTGCGCTGGATCGCCTGGGCCTTCTGGCATGCTGCCGAGAACACGCAAGGCCAGCTTGCAAAAAGCACGGCGACGGAAAACGCGCTGGTTCGGCCCCAGAAGCGGTTTTCGGACTGGCTTCGCCAATGGCCTATCCGCCGGGGCGAAACCCAGCTCACACGTGTCCCACCCTACGAGCGCTGGGCCTTTGATCTGCTCGATACGACCGACCGCAGTCCCTACTGGGATCATCCGGCACTCAATCCTGTTGCCTATGCGCAGGCTTACGCCGATATCTCCGCGCTCTATATCGGTTCCTGGTACGATTCCTATGGTCGCGCCCTCTTCGAACTTTATAACGCCCATTGCGCAGTGGCCCGCCGTCGCGTCCGCCTTCTGGTCGGGCCCTGGGTGCACAGCACCTCAAGTGTCGAACAGCCGGTTGCGGGTAACATCCGCTTCACGCCCGATGCCGTGATTGACTACAAGGCGACCGTGCTGCGCTGGTTCGATGCTGAACTGAAGGGACTAGCCGATGCCGACGGGACCCCTATCCGTCTTTATGTCATGGGAGGGGGCAAGGGTGTGCGGGGTACGGACGGCCGGCTCGTGCATGGCGGGCACTGGCGCACCGAGCAGCACTGGCCGCTCACCCGTACCAGCTTCCGGCCATACTACCTGCACGCGGATGCTCATCTGTCAGATGAACCGGCAGCGGGTGAGGATGGCTTCTGCAGCTTCCGCTTTGACCCCGCCGATCCGGTCCCTTCGATCGGGGGCAATGTTTCCTCGCTGCTTGACATCCTACCTAGCGCACCGGAGCCCGAAGAATTTCACCGCCGTACCCATCTGGAACGCACCGTCCCGATCGTGGCACCGGGGGGATTTGATCAGACCGTGACGGAAGAGACCTTCCGGCTCAACGACCGGGTTGGCCCGCTGGCGGAGCGCGCCGACGTGCTGGTTTTCACGAGTGCGCCCCTTGCCACGCCCCTCGAAATCACCGGCCCGGTGACTGTCGAGCTCTGGGTGAGCAGCGATGCCGTCGACACGGACTTCACCGCCAAGCTCATCGACGTCTATCCGCCGAGCACCACCCTGCCCCGGGGTTTTGCCCTCAACCTCAGCGACGGCATCCAGCGCGTGCGCTATCGCGACGGATCGGGGCGGGTCAAGCTCGTTCCACCTGGTACTGTCGTGCCCCTTACCATCACGCTCTATCCGATCTCAAACACATTTGCGCCAGGCCACCGTATCCGGCTCGACATCTCGAGCTCAAACTTCCCACGGTTCGACATCAACGCCAATACCGGCCATCCCGGCGATGGCGTTCGGGAGTGCGTCATCGCCACCAACCGGGTCTATTGCGACCGCTCGCGGCCGTCACGCAT
>JAKAVI010000161.1:0-5094 GCA_021817355.1 Pseudomonadota bacterium
TACGGAAGAATATTTGCGTACCGTCTCGGCCAACGCCGGCCTTGATCTTGCGGGTATGCTCGCAGCAAGTCCGCGCAACGAGGCCAATCTGCCGGTGGACGGCTTCGCAGTGGCGTTGTGCGTGTCCTGAAATCTGCCGGCAGGCTGTCAGGGACTTTATTATTCGGTAAACTTTGTGCTTTGATCGTTCCTTTCAGGACGCGGTGATCCGCGGTCACTCAGGGCAACAGGAGAAAGAATGCGTAGCTTGGTTAAAAGGACGGCTTTGGTAGCCGCAATTCTGGTCGGCGTATCGGCGCCGGCGCTTGCCGCCACCTGCACCGAGCCGGTGCCGCCGGTTATTACGGTTAATGGTGCGACTGCGACCGTGCAGCAGATGAAGGACGCCATCGCCGATTTCAAGACCTATCAGTCAGCGGCGGACGATTTCCAAAGCTGCATCAGCGTCCAAATTGAGAAAAAAGAGGCGGCGGCGAAAAAGTCGAGCAACCACAAGCCGATCGATCCGGCGATCCTCTCGGCTTTGAATTCGCGGGCCAATGCGGTACAGGCTGAGAAGGAAAAGCTGGGTGGTCAGCTCAACGCCCAGATTGTGGCCTTCAAGCAAGCGCACCCAGGCAAATAGTCCGCCCGGCACAGCAACATAGGCCCGCAGCGTCTCGCGTTGCGGGCCTAAGCGTTTGGTCAGCGAATCGGGCTATGCTTGGGTGATGGTGTCGCCCAGCCCACTTGATGTGTCCAGAGCCGAGCGCCGTAGCCGTGCCCGGGAGTTCACCCGTGCGGCGATTCTTGCCGCCGCCCGGCAAGTGGCCGCGCGCGAGGGGGCTGCCAATCTTTCCCTGCGGGCAGTCGCTGCCGAGGCGGGCTTCGCACCAGCAGCATTATACGGGTATTTTGCGAGCAAGAGCGAACTCCTGATCGCGTTGGCAGCAGAAGATCTTGGGTCAGTAACGCGAAGCCTTCGCGAACTGCGCGCCGAGGCCCCGGTGTTGGGCCGGGCCGCGAGCGTGGCGATCGACATGCTCAGGCACAGTGAAACCATGGCGGCTGGCGCGGCAGCGCTGCCGTCTGCCAGGGGCATGGGAGAAGCAGAACGCCTGTTCAATGGGCGGCTGATCGCTGCCTTGCGGGCCCTATCCGAAACGAGCGGGATCTTGGATGATAGCCGCCAGGGGCAGGCCGATGTGGTGCTAATCGCCGCAGCTCTGACCGGCATTGCTGTGCTGGCCCGGTCCGGGCGTCTCCAGGCCTTGGGATTTTCGCCGGCGGAGCTGGTTGCCGCACTCGACATTCATTTTGCCGCTGGAACGGCGCCAGTAAAGGCATCGTGAACTTCCGCAGCGTCAGGCTGAGCTTGCTCTTTGACCCGTGCCGCGCCGCACGCTTAGATGGAGGGGATCTCCATTTGTGCAGAGAGGCCACACGTGCATCCTTCTATCTTTGCCGCCAAAACGCCTGACAAACCGGCTGTCATCATGGCAGCCAGCGGGCAAACGCTGACCTATCGCGAACTTGATGCCCGCTCGAATCAGGGCGCTCAGCTTTTTCGTGCTCTGGGTCTGGAGACAGGCGATGTCATCGCCCTGTTCGCCGACAATTCACCCCGCTTCTTCGAGATTTGCTGGGCGGCTCAGCGCGCAGGCCTCTATTATACCTGTATCTCAACACGTCTCACCGCCCGCGAAGTTGAATATATTGTTCGCGACAGCGGTGCGAAGGTTTTGATTGCAAGCCGTTCCCTTCACGAAACAGCATCTGAACTTGTCGAACTGCTGCCTGAGGTTGAACGCTTCATGCTCGGCGGAGTTGTCGAAGGTTATCGCTCCTATGAAGATGCGGCGGCACGAATGCCCGCAGTACCGATCGCCGACCAAAGTGCCGGGGCTGACATGCTCTATTCCTCGGGCACTACCGGGCGACCTAAAGGCGTGCGCCATTCCCTCAGCGGAGAAGCAATCGACGCGCCAAGTCCGCTGCTTGGATTGGTTGTGGCGCTGTTCGGTGCCAGTGAGAATTCGATCTACCTGTCACCGGCCCCGCTCTATCACGCAGCTCCCTTACGTTACTGCATGAGCATGCATCGGATCGGGGCCACCGTTGTTGTTATGGAACATTTCGACGCTGAGACCGCTCTGTCTGTGATAGAAAAATACAAAGCTAACATCAGCCAGTGGGTACCGACGATGTTCGTACGCATGCTGAAGTTGCCGCCTGAGGTGCGGGCCACGTATGATGTCTCATCCATGCGCTCGGCGATCCATGCTGCTGCTCCTTGCCCCGTTGAGGTGAAAAGGCAGATGATTGATTGGTGGGGTGAGGTCCTGCATGAGTACTATGCGGGTACAGAGGGAAACGGTTTCTGCTACATTAGCAGCAGCGACTGGCTGGCTCACCCAGGATCGGTTGGCCGCTCATTGCTGGGGCCAGTACATATTTGCGATGATGAAGGCAATGAATTGCCGAATGGTGAGGAAGGCACAATATATTTCGAGAGCGCGAACCAGTTTGAGTATCATAATGATCCTGAAAAAACTGCGAGCGCGCGCCATCCTACCCATCCTAATTGGTCAACCTTAGGCGATGTCGGGCGCCTTGATGGTGACGGGTTTCTTTACCTTACCGATCGCAAGGCCTTCATGATCATTTCCGGGGGAGTGAATATTTATCCGCAGGAAGCAGAAAATCTGCTGATAACTCATCCTCAGGTGGCAGATGTGGCGGTCATCGGTGTACCCAACGAAGAGTTCGGCGAAGAAGTGCGTGCTGTCGTGCAGCCCATACGCTGGGAAGATGCCGGGCCCGAACTTGCCGAAGCTCTAATGGCGTTCTGTCGTCAGAATCTCGCGAGCATCAAATGCCCCAGGGCAGTTGATTTTGAGCGGGAGCTGCCGCGGCATCCTACCGGAAAGCTGTACAAGCGACTAATCCGGGATCGCTATTGGGGTAAGAGGACTAGCCGTATTGTCTGATGTCCCCGCAAGTCCCCGTCAGCTGACGCGCGATGATTTTACTGCTGAGCGTGTCCTTCGTTATACGGAGATGATGCGGCAGCGCGGTATGCCCGAACCCATGAGCGAGCTGGAGCGCGAACAGTCCCGTCATGCCATACTTGAGTCAATCGTCTGTGGCGAAGATATGTGGTTGTTCGGCTATGGTTCGCTGATGTGGAATCCTGCGCTCACGGTGACCGAGAGCCGGATCGCCAGGATTGAAAATTACACCCGTCGCTTCTGCCTGACTCTGTCAGTAGGCCGCGGCGTTCCGGAAAAGCCCGGATTGATGCTGGCACTTGATACTGAACCCGGTGCAATGTGCGAAGGTGTTGCGCATCGCATCCTCAACCGCGATCTTGATAGCGAAACGAAGATTTTATGGTATCGGGAGATGATTTCCGGCGCCTACAGGGCTCAGTGGCTTGCGGGAAAATTTGTAGACGGAACCGAGGCTCGGATGTTGGGCTTTGTAGTACGCCGCGATCATGCCCGCTACGAAATGGGATTGTCCCAGTTCGAACTGGTACGTCGTATCGCCCAAGCTGAGGGTGTTTTGGGGACAAATCGTGATTATCTTTATCGTACCACTGAGTTTCTTGTGTTCCGGGGCATTGCCGAGGAATGGCTCGTTAAGCTCGCCGACGATGTCCGCAACTACCGTATCCAGCAAGGAGAACTGCCGTGAAAACAGTTAGTTTCGATGAGCTTGCCTCATTGGTTGGTCAGGAAATTGGTGTTTCGGAATGGGTTGAAATAGATCAGGCACGGATCAATAAATTTGCCGAAGCCACTGGTGATCACCAATGGATTCATGTCGATGTAGAACGCGCCAAAAAGGAGATGCCGGGTGGCAAGACTATTGCGCACGGATTTCTTACGCTCTCGCTGATCCCGATGCTGGGGGCACGGATCCAGCGCACTACAGGAGTGAGCCGTGCCATAAATTATGGTTCGAACAAGGTACGCTTTACCAACATGGTTCCCGTTGGATCACGGGTCCGGGCTCGTCAGAAGTTGGTGTCGGTGGAGGCACGCGGCGCGGGCCTACAGGTAATTAACGAGATGACCATTGAGATAGAGGGTCAGGACCGCCCGGCCTGCGTCGCTGAGACAATTTCGATGATTTATAAGTAATCGTATTGCTTATGTGCCCGCTATTCCCCGTGTGGTGATGGTCCCGTTCGCACGCAAATGCGCGGGGGATCATGCCGGGCGTGACGCAGCCACGCCGGGCATGATCCATGTGGGGCGTGGTCTGGCGCTTGCTATGTCAATCCGCAAGCCTTGTTGTCACAAAGCGGCAGATGTTGCTGATGGCGTGACGTGCTTCCGGCACGACATCAGCAAGAAGTTGCCAGACATGTGGCACCTTTGGCCAGACCTCAAGTTCAACCGGAGTTCCTGCTGCCCGCATTTTTTCGGCGATGCGTACTGAATCGTCGCGAAGCATTTCCGTACCCGAACATTGAAGCAGTGTCGGAGGCAGAGCAGAGAGATCTCCGCGCAGGGGTGAAATCAGCGGATCGCTCGCATCATGTCCAGGGCAGTAGGCCTCCACCATGGTGGTAAAGCTTGAAGCCACGAACAGGGCATCCGAGTGCGCGTTTTCACGCTGCGAGGGACCTGGTTCGAGAAGATCTGTAACCGGCGACAAGCAGACAAGGCACCCGGGAAGGGGAACATTCTGCATTTTCGCCTTTAGGGTAACGGCAAGCGTCAGATTGCCTCCGGCCGAATCACCGATGATGGCAATGTGGCGGCTCTCTATCCCATCAGCTAACAGCGCCTGATAGGCAGAAAAGCAGTCATCAAGTCCTGCAGGAAAGGAATGCTCGGGGGCGAGGCGATAGTCCACCACGTGCACGGGCAGATTGGTGTGACGCGCAAGCCTCCAGGTTAGGGGGCGGTGGGTGGATGGCGCACCGGCGACAAACCCGCCACCATGGAGATAAAGTATAGCCCGGGTCTGGCCACTGCCAGGCTGGCTCAGCTTCTCGCAAGTGACACCGCCAAGCTGTTCGCTTTCTATCCCAACCGGCACGGGTGGAGTCTTTGAGCTGGCTGCCATTTCCGTCATCGACAAGCTGGGCCGGAAAACGCT
>JAKAVI010000161.1:5104-5924 GCA_021817355.1 Pseudomonadota bacterium
GTTTGGCGCTTTGGCAAAGCGGCGCTTCACCGAAAACCGCAACATCTTGTCCATCAAAAAAAGTTGGACGCTCACCTGTTCGCTCCTGTCTTAAATGCACGGAACCTGCCCACGCTGGGCCCGCATGCTACTGCCTTTTGTCCCGCTTAACAGCATCGTTTGCCCTTTAGCGAACTGTTTTTTTCCTCATCCCTGCGTCCTTCTGGCCGGGATCTCCGATCCTGGCAGAATGAACAAGGAATTGGAGCCATGGCAAGGTGGAGCTGACGGTGGTCGCAGCGCTCCCGGTATGGCCGTGAACAGCGTGCAGCATCGATCGGGCTGATGGTCAGGTCACCGCTCAACAGCTCTCAGTGTCATGTAGCTGGCCAATTGAATCGCCGATTCATCATCTTGCTTCAGCATGTGCGCGCCGAAGAAGCGCGTGATGGCAGCGAGTTTGCGCAGCTTGCGACGGATCTGACGACTAATCGTGCGCTCTATGGCGCTTTAGACTGCTTTGCCACAGGTGCCTAATCTTCGGTGCAAGATGAGATCTGTAAGAGGGAGTGGGTGGGGTTGCATAGAAATCTTTCAGCGATTCGCACGGATTTTAAACGTGATGATGCTGACGCTGCGAAGCTTAGGCGCTGTAAGGCAATAAGTGAATCAATAGTGACACGGTGAGCGAAGAAGTTGGTGCTGGGGATTCCCAAGGACAAAACGATGGGGCTAGAATCGCGGCATGATCGAAGCCGCGCAGGTTCGGAATCTTCGCAAGCGATGGAAGGAGATGGCTCCGGTTCTGGATGAGCAGAGCCGGCGGCGCTGGGCGGCCACG
>JAKAVI010000046.1 GCA_021817355.1 Pseudomonadota bacterium
TGAGCCCGACATTGCCGCTTACGCCGATCGCATCGTCACGATGCGCGATGGACTGATCGTGTCCGAACAGCATAACAGCGCGCGGGGCATGCCACCTGCGCTCCGGGAAGCTGCGGGTGCGGCTAGGATGGACAGACCTTCTCTTGCAGCTGCGGCCACGATCCGGCCGCCAGGAAGCTCAATCGCCTTCAGCACCATGGTGATTACCGCGGCAATGCAGGCCATCATTCGTAACAAGATGCGCTCTGCGCTCACGATTCTCGGTGTTTTCATCGGGGTCGCGGCCCTGATCGCGATGGTGGCAGTTGGTCAAGGTGCCAATGAAGCCGTTCGCAAGCAGATCGAGAGTCTGGGCACCAATCTGCTTGTGGTATTGCCTGGGGCTACCACGTCCTCGGGTGTTCGTGGCGGCTTTGGTAGCGCCTCTTCGTTGACGGTTGATGATGCGCGTGCCATTGCCCGCGAAGACCCGGCCGTGGGTCAGGTGGGATACATCATCCGGCAGCTGGGACAGGTCCAGTATGGCAGCCAGAACTGGATGACGAGCGTTCAAGGCGTGACGCCGAACTACCCATCAATCACGAACTGGCGCATCGCACTGGGGCGGGGAATCTCTCAAGCCGACGAGAACAATGGCGCTCTTGTCGTACTTATTGGTCAAACCGTTTGGCGTCAACTTTTTGGTCAGAATGTCAACCCTGTGGGTGCGACGATCATCGTCAGGAATACGCCATTGCAGGTCATCGGGATTCTGGGGTCGAAGGGGCAGTCGGGATTTGGAACCGATCAGGATGATCTCGTCATGCTTCCGTTCACGACCGCAGAGCGCAGGGTGCTGGGCGTTGCCGTACCAAGCCAGCAGGCTCAGACCAATACTCAATACGGAACGCTCAGCAACCCCTATGGCATCCAGCCAAGAATAACCGGCCTCGTAAATCAGATCTACGTGCAGGCGGTGCGTCCGGACCTGGTCGACCGGGCGCTCACGCAGGTGACAAATACGCTGGCGCTGCGGCATCATATTCCTCCCGGTGAGGTCAATGATTTTTCAGTTCGCAATTTGAGCCAAATTGCCACGGCTGCGGAGGGAAGCAGCCAGACGATGTCCTATCTGCTCGCCGCGGTGGCATCGATCTCATTACTCGTGGGGGGTATTGGGATCATGAACATATTGCTCGTCTCGGTAACCGAACGAACCCGCGAGATCGGGTTGCGCATGGCGATTGGTGCCCGCCGTATCCAGGTGTTGCTGCAATTTCTTGCCGAAGCGGTGCTGCTGAGTTCTGTGGGAGGCGTGGCCGGAATTATCGGAGGGGTTGCCGCCTCGCTAACAATCTCGGCAATTGCCGGCTGGGCGACACCACTTGCCTGGTCTGCCGCGATCGGTGGCTTTCTGTTTTCGGCCGTAGTTGGCATGTTCTTTGGCTATTACCCCGCGCGCAAGGCTGCCGCACTCGATCCCATGGAGGCGCTTCGCTACGAGTAGGCGGTTGCGGGTAATAGCTGCGGGCTGAAGGCGCCTTCCATCCTGAGGCTGGCCAGTGCTGATGGGTTGGCGCGCTGGTCATTTACGACGGATGGCAGTCCGGCCGCGGATCCGTCAAAGGTGGCTCTCCGCGCCTGCACCGGCAGGAACGCACGCGGGCTCGGGCAACTGACGGGCTCGCTTGGCGATCGCCGGGTCAACCGCAGGTGAGGGGTCCCTTGTGTGCAGCAGGGCGGATCGACACAGGACGGCCAGGCAGGGGCTTGGGGTCGTCAGCGGCCCTTGAATAGCGGCGAACGCTTCTCGCGGAAGGCCTGCAGCGCTTCGGCGTGATCTTCGCTTGTGAGCAGCCGACCGAGAAGCTCGCGGCTGCGTGCTGCTGCCTCCTCAGGAGTAAGATCTGCCGCGCTGTCGGCCAGCTCGCGGGTGGCGGAAACAGACAGGGGCGCGCGGCTTGCAATGCGTTGCGCGAGGGCGTGGGCCTCGGAACGCAACTGATTATCTGAAGTCCTTAGGGTGATGAGGCCATAGGCTTCGGCAGTCATTGCATCAACCGGAAGTCCTGTCAAAAGCATGTGCTTGGCCCGGGCGAGGCCAATCAGGCGCGGCAGCCGATAGGCGCTCGCCATCAGTCCAACATTGACTCCGGCACAGACAAAACGGGCGCTGTCCCCGCCAATGCGCAGGTCGCAGGCCAGCGCCAACTCAAGTCCGCCACCCAAGCAATGGCCGTTGACCGCAGCGATCGCAGGAATGGGCAGGCCGGCAATTCGTTCGATCAATCGCCCGAAATCACCAAGTTGCGCCTGGCGCGCCGCAAGTCCGGCCGCCTGCACGACCTTCTGCTCCTTGAGATCATCGCCGCTGCAGAAGGTTCCACCTGAGCCAGTGATGATCAACGCACGGATGTCATTGCGCGTCGATAGATGGTCCAACGCCTCGTGAAAATCGTCGCGCGCAGCCCGGCCAAGTGCATTGGCCGGGGGATTAGCAATCTCGATGCGCGCAACCCCCTCGTCCGCTTCTTCAAATTTAATCATGCCCGCAAAGCTCCTGACGCCAACATTGAGACGGCCACCCTCACACTCATGTTTGACCTGACGAGGATAAACTGAAGGGGCTTTCCCGGGAACCGCCTCATTTTTCTCCTGCGGGCAGAGGCTAGGCAAGTCCTCGTCCCGCCAGCAGGGCATCGATCTTGGGATCGCGTCCACGGAAGCGCCGGTAGGTGGCCTCGTAGTCGCGCGTTCCGCCGACCGAATAGATGTCTTCATAAAGTCTCCTGGCGGTATCCGGGTCAAAGGGATCGCCAGCCTCGGTAAAGGCAGCAAAGCCGTCCGCGTCTAGAACCTCAGCCCACATATAGGCGTAGTATCCGGCCGCATAACCGTCACCACCAAAAATGTGCAGGAAATGCGCCGGAGCATGACGCAAGGGAATCTCCGCCGGGATCCCAAGGCGCGCGGCACTTTGGTGGGCGATGTATTCGGGATCGATCTCCTGTGCCGCTGTGACGGTGTGGAAGTCCATGTCGACGAAGGCGCTGCCGAGAAATTCAACCGTTGCAAAGCCCTGATTGAAATGCCGTGCGGCCGTCAGTTTGTCACGCAACGCCTTTGGCATTGGCTCGTTCGTTGTCACATGCCGGGCAAACTGTTCGAGCTGGACCTCGAACCAATGCTCGAAGATTTGGGACGGAAGCTCGACAAAATCCTGGGCGACATTGGTTCCAGAGAGCCGGGGAAAGCGAACGTTTGAGAGCAAACCATGCAGGCCATGACCGAATTCATGAAAAAGCGTGCGGGTCTCATCGACGTTGAGAAGGGCAGCTGATCCTTCCGCGGGCCTGGAAAAATTGCAGTTGTTGATGATCAGGGGCAGAACCTTGCCATCCAGGTTTTGCTGGTCGCGGAAGCTCGACATCCAGGCGCCACCACGCTTGGAACTGCGTGCAAAATAGTCACCGTAGAAGAGCCCGACGGGCTCGTCGCGACGACGGACCTCGAACACGCGCACATCGGGATGATAGACCGGAATATCATGGCGCGGATGAAAGGTAAGGCCAAACAATCTTGATGCTGTGTTAAAAGCCGCAGCGATCATCGCATCGAGAGGCAGGTAGGGCATGATTTCGTTGTCATCGATGTCGTAGCGTGCTTTGCGCAGGCGCTCCGCGTAATAGCGCCAGTCAGAGGCGGCGAGCGCAAAGTTTCCACCCTCCTCGCCGATCAGCGCCTGGAGTTCGTCTCGTTCCTGCTTGGCCCGCAGCAAGGCCGGCACCCAGACCTTCTCGAGCAGGGCACGGGCGGCGGCCGGGGTTTTTGCCATAGTGTCGGCCAGTCGGTATTCGGCAAAACTTGCATAACCAAGCAGTTCTGCGAGTTCGAGGCGCAGCTTAAGGATTTCACCCATGCGGGTGCGATTGTCATGGGCATTGCCACGCCGTCCGCGACTGGCCCAGGCGTTCAACACTTTTTCCCGCACCGGGCGGCTGTGGGCAAATGTGAGGATCGCCTCCACGGATGAGCGGGAGGCGTTGACGGCATAGGGACTGTCCAAGCCATGTTCGCGGGCCAGTTCGGCCGCAGCGATACGGGCAAATTCCGGCAGACCATTGGCGTCCTCGGCCGACAGGGGCATGACGCTCTGTTGTTCGTCGGCAAGCACCGCCTGGGCAAATTCAGTGCCAAGCACGGCGAGCCTTTCGCTGATCTGAGCGAAACGTTTCTTTGGTGCCTTGTCGAGCTGAGCCCCGGCGCGGATAAAGTCCAGGCGGTAGCGGTCGAGGACCCGGCGATGTTCGTCGTTGGGCAGTTGGTCGCGCGTTTCGTGCCAGACCTGGTCGATGCGGGCGAACAGCGGGCTATTCAGATAGATCGCAGTATAGTGGCGGGACAGCACTGGGGCCATCTCAAGCTCGATGGCCTGCAGTTCGGCATTGGTGTGCGAGCTCGCCAGGTTGTAGAACACATGTTCGACACGCCGCAAAGAGCGTCCGCTACGTTCCAAGGCTTCAAGCGTATTGGAAAAGTCCGGTGGAATTGAGCTGCGGGCGATAGCGTCGATTTCGGCGTTGTGTTCGTGCAATGCAGCTTCGAATGCCGGGCGAAAGTGTTCAGGCCGGATACGATCGAAAGGTGGAGCCTCAAAGGGGGTGTGCCAGGAGTCGAAAAAGGGGTTCTCGTGCATTGAGGGAGCCTTGCTGTTTGGCTTTGGGCTTAGCGCGAAGAAGGGTTTGTCGTCCAGAACCGGGGCGGTCTGCTGCGCCAGGCGGCTTCGGGACATGAAGGGCATAAACCATGTGCTGAGCCCGGATTATCCAGCGTCCCCACTCAGGGAACGTGCCTTAAGGGGCACTGACACCGGTCCAGAAGTAGCAGATTGAGAGTGCTGAGGCGTTGTCGGCAGCCCTTCGACTGGGGACCACCCATGCTGGGTTTGCGATTTGGGCCGATTCCGAAGAGAGCAAAAATGTCGGGATGGGAGGCCATGATATGCGCGGCCACCTCTTTGAGGGATCACCAGGGCCGATCGGGTACGATGTGGTGTGGCAGAGGGTCGAGGGCATCAAGGCGGCTAAGGACTTTTTAGTCGCCCACCGGCGCTGCCGACCCACAGGGGATGAAACGGCGGATTCCCTAGGTTTGGCGATTGCCGATACGTTTTGTTTTGTTCTAGCCACTGCAATGAACCTCATCACTGGAGCGACCATGAGATTGTCACGGAAGCCTCGACCTTCTGGGTTCCTGGCGCCATGGGCGTTTGGGACAAAGCCATGGTTCGCAGGAGCAGAGGCTGGGGCTGCTGTTCACTGCCAGCTGAGATCGACTGGATGGGGCCAAGGCGTAAACCGGCAGCTCTGGCGAAGGTCTTTGCCGCACGCAGGGCCGCGCGGACGGCCCTGCTTCGCGCCCTGGCGAGGAAGGGGCCCGGTTTTGAAACCAAAAACTGCACGCCGTCGATACGATTGGCGCCAGCTCTTACAAGTCCATCGACGACGGCGCCAACATCCTTGGGATCCGGCAGTATTACTGTGACGGTGTTGGTGACTCTATAACTCAGTATCTGGTCTTTCCGGCTGGTCCCTGTGCCATAGTCAGGGAAGAGTGCGAGTTGGCTCGTATGTATGTCGGCTTTGGGGATGCCGGCCTTTGCCAAGGTGGCAAATATATCCGCCATCTTGCCGTTGTTCTGTGCGAGCGCGTTCTCAGCACTGGGAGCGTCAGTTGTGATCCCTGCGCGTACCACGGCCTCGTCTGGCCGGGTTTGTACCGTCCCAAACCCTGTAACGGTCACCTGGCGTATGGCCGGGGTCCGAGCGAGCGCAGCTCCCAGTGGCAGGGCGCTGAAAAGTAATCCCATGAACAGAGGCTCAAAAGTAGACATCCC
>JAKAVI010000393.1 GCA_021817355.1 Pseudomonadota bacterium
TGAGCAATTACCCGGGATGTGCCTATAGAACCGGTCGAAATTCGACAGAAGCAGCGTGGGGCGCGCAGCGGGAGCACTTCGGGTTGGTGATGGGCCTTGGAGGTGCCAATCCATCTGAGTGCGCGCGGCTAGTCCTCCATCGATGTCTAGACTGCATGTAGTCGACGAACGCAATAATGTTTTGTGTGCCGAAAGCCATTAGATCGCCATGCCATGTGTACAGGATGCGACCGGCGGTCAGTCCGGCAATGGCTTCCTGTCCGTCTTGTGTGAGCATGTCAGTGGTTTAACGTGTGATGCGGCCGCATAGATCTATTCTGGAAGTTCATTCACTCCTGCGCCCGGATTAGTGCCGTCTGATGACCGGTTTTAGCGACACCGTGAAGCCTTTCCAGGCTGGCGGCGGCTAGTACGCCTCTGTCTCGGTAAGAACGCGTACTGAGCTCCGTTAGGTAGAGTTCATTGCAGATCTATCATCTCACCCCGGTTATGATGGCGTCGTCAGTGCTTTTGGCGAAACGCCGGAGAGGTGTTTGAAAAGTGGAAGACATCCGATGGGTGACTTTGGGAATCAGAGTGAGAAGTTCTTTGACAATGGGGGATAGGTCGGGGCGCCGCCGAAGTAGTTGAAATCCGCATGTTCTGCGTCACGTGAAATAGTGTGCCGCGTCGTCGGGAAAGTCGGTGCACAATAGCAAGCCCGCCGCGATCCCAGGCGGGAGATCCCGTAAATCCTGCCAAAGTGGCTCGTGACGTCGCCCATGCAGCTCTGGAGAGACGATGGCCACCGTTTTGTCCTGCACACGAAGGGTGCGCAACAAATCGAGAGTCCACCACTCCGTCTCGAATGCGTCGAGCCAAACGCCGGCGGTTTTGTCATGCAGGAGTGAATGGGGTTCGTATTCACTGAGGCGGGCGAACACTGGCATACCGGCGCGTAAATAGGAGAGGCTGTCGGGAATGGACATGTCAAAGAGAAAGTAATTATCAACGTGATGCGTGGTGAGTGCTCGTGCCACTATGCTCTGCAGGCCATCTGCCTTGATATTTAGTGCGAGCGGCGTGGATTTTCCATGTGCGACATAGGCCTGAAGCAGATGCGTGAACGGAAGTGCTCCACGGTTGGGCAGGTCGTGGCAGACCACAATGTTGCCATCCAAGTCACGTAAATCGGTTTCGATCCCGTAAGCTCCCGCCCAGGCGCGTTCGAACGCAGGCAACGTGTTTTTCTCGCCGGTCTCCCGCCAGTAACCTCGGTGAGCAAGAATTTTCATCAGAGAGTTCCTGCGCAGGATGAAGCGACTACATCTACGATCATGCCATCAGGGTCCGTTCAGTAATCTCCGCAGGTGTCCTGGCGGCAACGCTCCCCGGGGTTCATCCAAGCATGGGCACCTAATTCTGTCAAAATTGTCATTATGCCATTGCACAAGTCACCTTAGCGCAGGAAATTCAGTCTTAAGCTCGTGCGATGTCGCGGGCAAACCCTATGATAGCTATTGCTGAATTTGGAAGTCCTGGCCGAACTCTCTTCAAATTCCTGCAAAGCGCAGTCAATCCCAGTGACTTGAAGGTTAGGAGGCGGCGGGTAACCGGTAGCATGATGCCAACAAGGCGTCGCCGACTCTAAAAGTGGTTGGCGCGGTATCAGGGTGCATGGGAGGCTTCACAACGAAGCGTAAGCCACGCCCCCATCAACGGCGATGGTTACGCCGACAGCATAATCGCCCGCACGGGATGCCAGATAGATGGCCACACCTTGCATGTCCTCATCGCGACCAATACGACGGGCTGGGATGAATTTAACTAGATCATCGGCATGATCGCGCGCCACACGGTTCATTTCCGTGGCGAATGCTCCGGGGGCAATTGCCGAGACGACAATGTGATCGCTGATTAGCCTTGCGGCCATACGGCGGGTAAGATGTATAAGTCCGGCTTTGCTCGCGTGATAGGAATAGGTTTCCTGAGGATTGGGGCGGATGCCGTCGATAGAGGCAATGTGGATTACTTTGGCAGGACGGTCTGCGCTTGCCGCTGCCCGCAACCTCGGTGCCAGAGCCTTAGTAAGAAAGAACGGTGACTTCAAATTGAGGTTCATCACCTTGTCCCAACCTGCCTCGGGAAAATCATCGAACGGGGCTCCCCATGCAGCTCCGGCGTTGTTTACCAGGATGTCCAGCTTTTTCTCGCGCTCGCCCAACCGATCCGCCAGAGCCTGACAGCCCTCAACGGTCGAGACATCCTGCGGAAGGGAAATGCAGGTCCCCCCCGCTGAACTCAGCTCCGAGGCAGCGGCGTCACAGGCGGCTGTTTTGCGTGAGGAAACGTACACTTTTGCGCCCTGCGCCAGAAAGCCAGCGGCTATCATCTTGCCAATGCCACGGGAGCCACCCGTGACGAGCGCCGTGCGACCCTCCAATGAGAAAAGATCGGTGAGCATGGAAATTCCTTTTTGCACGATTGGTCCGACATGATTCTGCGCCATATTTGATCCTGAATGCAATTGCCTGATGGTTCAGCTTGGCCCGGCCCTCTTCCATTAGAAGTCCAGATGCAGGTGTGCGTAGCTCGGGCTGTCAGATGAGTGTGGCTTCTGCTCGCTGCTGGGTTCGTTTCGAAGAGTGGATGCCAGCCTCCAGACATGGTAGGTCAGCCTCAAGGTAAGACTGCTTGCATACTGGGTGCGGAAAATTGGACGCTGGAGAAGGCAGAGCAAATGTTGCTCAATGAAAATCTATCGGCTCCCACGCGCGTTGATGCTGCGGCGCTTAACTGGGTCCCTAGCCCCGCGAAGGGCGTGGAGAGACGAATGTTGTTCCGCATCGGCGACGAAAAGGCTCGGGCGACGTCGATCGTCCGCTACGCAGCTGGAAGCCAGTTTTCCTACCATCGGCACCCGGGAGGCGAGGAATTTCTGGTTCTGGATGGAATTTTTCAGGACGAAACTGGAGACTTTTGTGCCGGGAGTTATGTACGCAATCCGCCTGGAAGCGGGCACGCACCCCGTACCAAGGATGGGTGCACTATTTTTGTCAAACTCTGGCAATTTCGCGTTGATGATGCCGAGCACGTTGTGCGGCGTCCCGGGGAGGGTGAAGCGGTCCAATTGCGCTCTGGCGTGAGCGAGGCTACCGTACTTTTTCGTGGCGCCGATGAGTGCGTCATGCTTGAGAAATGGCAGGCCGGTGCGGCCATAGAACTATCCGGCGTTAAGGGACTGGAGCTCCTTGTCCTTGATGGGGACTTGGGTGAGGGCGAAGCGAGGTTAGGCCCCCTGACATGGCTTCGCTTGCCCGCCGGAATGCCACTGCAGGCCCGTGTCGGGGTCAATGGCGCCTCGGTCTGGTATAAGAGCGCACCTCTGTTACACCGCCAGGCCTGTCCCTTCGATTGGCGTTCATTCTGAACAGGCAAGCCGATCAGTTTGATCATCAGACGTACCAGTACCGGCTGCAGCGAGCTCAGAAGTCGTGCTTCTGAGCGCTGACATACCAAAGACCATTCCCAAAAATCCCGCACTGGAGTTGACCAGGTAGCAAGCCGTGAGCAGGCAGGCAAACTCTTGGCCTTCCGCACCCCCGTCGCACCGCTCGGAACTCTCTTGCTTTCAAGTCCGTCTGCAATCTCGGCAGTGGGGTAAAGCCCAAGACAATCTGATTGATTGCGATGTACCAGGTAGGGGACGAGCCATGGTGCGAGAACGTCAGCTCGATCTTCCGAAGCCGTTAGCTCGCCGGAGGCAGCAATGCCGGCACTCTGGAAACTGGCAGCCCACCAGCTGCCGCGTTGAGCAGAATATGCTGTTCGTAACCCCTCCGTGTAGCAGCATTCCATTTTATGATTGCCCCTGCTATTCCGATGTAGGCGAGGATGCGCCAGCGCCGACCGCTTCGATGAACAGAGGAATTCGCCTTGAGGGTATCGCGTTTGATAGGCCATACGCGCGCCGCCAATCCCCCAAATAGCGCGCTGAAAGTCGTCAGGTCAGTGCCGACGCAATTCCAACCAGCATCGCAATGAGAACAGCATCGCGTCCACGCAGAAAGTCAGCGGCAGGGCTCGCACGTAATGTGACGGGGAAGATATTGTGACGGGGAAGATATAGAGCCACCAGGGAGGTAAGGGAACTTCGAAACCGGGCGAACAGCAACAGAACGGGGCGGCCACTATCGCCACGCCCCTTTGGTATCGCGTCAGTTGATAGCTTTGATATTACTTACACCTGGGGCCTTGTGAATCCCGCGCCTGGCCGCCGCCGACACTAATTGGCGGCCACGCGTCGGTTTTATAAGGATAGGAACTCAGCCCGCGTCAGCCCCGCTGGCCCTTCCTTTTTCTCATGGAATCCAGGCGGTCATTTGCCCGCTTTGCATCGGCCGCGGCGGCGTCAGCTTTCTGGCTTGCGCTATCGGCGCTTTGGGTTGCCGTGTCGGCTTTCTGACTTGCCGCGTCTGCGGTTGCCTGAGCATGCTGGGCCGCTGACAGAGCTTCGTCGGCTGTCGACTGTGCGTGCTCGACAGCGTCCTGGGTCGCACATCCGCCAAGCATCAATGGCCCGGCGAGGAGAACGACTAGGGCGGAACTACGTAAAAGTGTGCGCATGGACATGTCCTTTCGAAAATCCTGTTCCCGTGCATTCCTCCCGACCGAGAGTATTATTGGAATATTCAATATGACATTGACTATTATCAAGCGTGAAAGTCGCGAATGCCAATCTAGGGGCTTTTTGCCCTGCATGGAGCGCACGAAGCACTTGCGAACGGGTCGATCATGCTTTGTGGTAACCGTTACGCTCTCGCTTTAATTGTCCCCCTGGGGCTTAGCAATAATTGACCGCAGGTGATCGATCAGATCGTGTGCGTTGAGCGCACGCGGTTCCTTCTTTGCTTGGGCGTCTGTCAAGAGAACGATTTCTGCGTAGGCCTGCAAGCGGGTAATGGGATGAGACACAGCGTTGTAAGGAGGAGCCCAGGTCCAGCTATGCCAGTACAAACCATAGCCGCGTCAGCCGGGAAAGCTGGAAAATGTGGACATGTAGGTTGTCTTGGCTTCCGTCGTTCGGGTGTCAAACATGAACCAATTTCGCCCAGCTTTGAGGGTAACTTGTGCCGATCGCATGAGAAGATAGTCTTCAACGCGCTGGCGATTGGTAGAGGCGTTGCCAGTAAAGGTGATCCGGTAACGATCAGTGGTCAGCTGCGTGCCAGTATAGCCCGTTGTGCTACCCGCGGCTTTGGGTACGTACGGAGCAGGTTCATTTGCACAGCCGCTGAGAAAAGTCAGTACAGCGAACGTGAGCGCCGTTCGAATTTGAGCATCGCTATGAGAACGCATGCGTGCGGGTCCTGAGAGAGGCATTCGCATGTCGGCGCGCTGGAGTACACAGTGTTGCGTTAAATCAATTATGAAGCGAAATGGTGACGTGGCTTCAATCATGCGACTGTTACGGTTGATGTGGCTCAAGAGTAAAGGGCGGCGAACGGCCATGAATTGTTTGAGAAGTGACCAGAAGCCGTCCTTAGGAAAGATGACGGAGATGAGAAGATTTTCAGCGTCGATACCCCTGATCAGTCTTGGTCTTGTGCTCTCGACCTACGCCGTGGCTGGTGTCCCGCAGGGTGGACCATTGCAAGTGGCGCAGTTACAAAACCAAGGGCAACGCGCAAATCGCGCGCAAAACAAAAAAAAGGCGCCGGTACAACAGAGGTCTGGTAACCCGCAGAACGTGCGTCGGCCTGCACCAGGCGTTCAGCGCGGTCCGCAACAGCAAATGCGCCAAGCTCCGGGGAAACCGGGTACGCTGCAGCAGAGGTTTGGTAACCCGCAGAACGTGCGTCGACCTGCACCAGGCGTCC
>JAKAVI010000061.1 GCA_021817355.1 Pseudomonadota bacterium
ACGGGCCCGTGCCATTCAGCTTCCGGCATGGAACGAGGCACTGGGACTGCCCCGCCCGTGGGATCAGCAGTGGTCGCTACGCTTGCAGCAGATAGCCGCGTTTGAAACCGATCTTCTGGAGCATGATGACATTTTCAGTGGCTCCCATGTCATCGAGGCCAGGGTGGCGCAGCTGAAGCGGCAGATTGGCGAAGAAATCGCGCGAATTGACGGCCTGGGTGGCGCTGCGAGCCAGGCGGCGCTCGAATATATGAAGGAACGCCTGGTGCGCTCGCATGCGGCGCGCATCGAAGCCATCGAAACCAATAGCGAGATTCGTGTGGGCGTAAACGCCTATCAGGAGAGCGAGCCCTCGCCCCTGACAATCGGTGAGGGAACCTTCGTCACGGTGGATGCTCGGGTTGAGGCCGAACAGATTGGACGGCTGCAGCAATGGCGGGAGGAGCGCGATGCTGCGGCTGTCGCGGCCGCACTGACGGCGCTGGAAGCAGCAGCGCGGACGGGGCGCAACGTGATGGAGGCATCGATCGTCTGTGCCAAGGCCGGCGTGACGACAGGAGAGTGGTCGGACACGCTGCGCCAGCTCTTTGGTGGATATCGTGCACCCACCGGCATCGGAGCAGAGGCACCGGCGCGCAATGATGCGCGTATCATGTCCTTGCGCGAAAAGGTTGATGCGGCCTCGGCCCAGCTTGGTCGACGCCTCAGTCTGTTGATCGGCAAACCCTGACTTGACGGACACTCCAATGGTGCCGAACAGATTGCGATACGGGCCCGCGATGCTGGTATTGATGTGAGTTATGAGGGCATCCGTTTCACCGCAGAAGAGATTGTAGACGCGGTGCGCAGGCGGCAGCCACATGTGATCGGGCTTTCGATCCTCTCGGGAAGCCATGTCGCGCTGACCAAGGAGGTCATGGCCCGGCTGCACCAGGCCGGGCTTGACGAGGTGAAGGTGGTGGCCGGGGGCATCATTCCGGCCGCAGACGAAGCCGAACTGGTGCGCGCTGGCGTTTGTGGCGTGTTCAGCCCCAAGGACTACGACCTCAATATCGTGATGGAAAAGATTGTAGCGCTGGCGACCTCCTGAGCCCGGCGCTGAGCCGAGCGTCGAGGCAACAGCGCCCATCCGGGCGGGGAAACCAAAATTCCTTTATCTTGGAGCCAGCAGTAATGACCCGCTTGTGCAAGAGTACTCTATAATCTAGAGTACTCTTGCATTTTGAGCATGGAGTCACGCATGGCAATTTCTGCGCGGGAGGCCAAAGAAGCCCTGGACGAAATTACCCGTACCAGCCGCCATAGCTCCCAACTACATGCCTACAAGTCGGCAGCTCCCCACCTGGTGCTTTGGGGTGTGCTGTGGCTTCTGGGCTATGGCGCGACCTATCTGGTGGCGCGGCAGGCGGGATGGGTATGGCTTGCGGTATTGGTAATTGGCGGACTTGGCAGTTTTAGCAGCGGCATTGCGGCCAAGCCTGCCGCCCGACCGAGGTTCAGCTGGCAGATTTTCTTTACGTGGCTGGCTGTGCTCGGCGCCATCGCCTCGGTGCTGGCGATTTTTGCGCCGATCAGGGGTGCTCAGGTTGGCGCCCTGTTCCCGCTGGTAGCAGGCTGGGCCTATGTGGTCCTGGGGCTGTGGCTCGGCACCCGCCTGATACTGGCTGGCAGTGTTGTGGTGGGCCTCACTCTCTTTGGTTTCTTTGCGCTGCCGTCGGGGGAATTCATGCTGTGGATGGCGGGCGTGGGCAGCCTCACGCTCATTGGCACCGGTCTTTGGCTGCGGACGGTGTGAGATGGAACAGCCCGACCCTGTCATTCACCAGCCCGTTCGGCTTAAGATCATGTCCGCGCTGAAGGCCCTGCCGGCGGGCACCCAACTTGAATTCGTTCGCCTGAGGCAACTGGTGGGCGCCACGGAGGGAAACCTCGGCGCCCACATTCAGACGCTGGAAGGCCAAGGCTATGTTGCGGTCGAAAAAGACTTTGTCGGCAGGAGGCCGCGGACACGGATCATGCTGACCACGGATGGACGGCGCGCCTTCGAGAGCTATGTCGATTATCTGCGCGACATTGTCGGCAGCCTCTGACTGACGGAGGTGCTTCCACCTCGCGCCGAGCATGCCTGCCACCAGAGAGTTTTAAGACGAGCTGTTTCAGCTTTGCTGCAGGCGCAGGCCATTTTGCGGCTACCGGGCGTGGGGCGTTTCCACCTTGGCCTTCGTACCTATCCTATCCCGCACTTCGGAGGCGAGGGCTTGGTGGCCGAGCCCTGATCCTCCGATAAATCGTGGGATGGGACAGGAAGCGGCTGTGGTCCAGCACACACCCCACCGAGTTACCTCAAAATCCCGCGAAGATGCGGGCGCGCCCACCTCATAATCTCCTGCGCAACGCACAGCCATCATGGCCAGCCTGGCCACACGATCATCAAGCCGGCGTCGCGCTGGGTGCTGGCGGCAGCACTCCATTTCGTAATGTCGAAGCAGGTGCCGCTTGCCCTCCGGTGCCCAGGGGTGAGGATAGGCTATGAGCCTTTCAGCGCGGCCGACGTGAGATACCACGAACCGTCGTACACCTAAGCCGATGAACCCGGCGTCAGGTTGCTCGCCGGCATCGCCTGGGGTCCTGATCGCATCTTCATGTTCATGGAGAACCGGGAACCAAGCGCTCTTATATCATTCCATCGGGCGCGATCTCCAAGGGACGCACGCCTCACCCAACACTTGCTTCAGGTGTTGGACCGAGAAGAGCGATTGAGTTCGTACATAAGATGGCGTGCATCCCACCCACGCCCATCCGAAGCCGGAAACACTCTTTCTTGCCATATCTCCACAGTGACGGCAGCGCCATGGAACCCAGCTTTGGCAAGTTCAGCGTCCCCCGAGGCCCTTGCCGGAGATGGACGCCACGCCAATACAACGTATGCGTAGAATCCGGCCCTATCTGCAGCAGTGACCTGGTATTAGCGTGCGAGCTGGCCCGATTGGCTGCACTTGACGCCAAATTCATAACCGGGAGGGCGTGTGGAACGTGTGCGAGATGCTGTGGGATTTTCAGGCGCCAGGTCGTGCCAAAAATTACACCAATTCCGTATGCGGATTATATGGCCTGAGGTACGGGCCGCGAGGCGCGTCAGTTTGATGCGCAATCCGTAAAGGAGATGTATTGTGAATAATCGCAAAATGCAGACTCTACTTCTGGGAGAATCGACAAGACATTTAAGGATCATGTCCTGTGCCGCGGTGATGCTAGCCACGCTGGCGGCGCCTGCTTACGCCAATGCGATTCTGACCGTTGGCGCGACCGGAAGCTATAGTACCATCAGCAGTGCGGTCAGCTATGCCGACAGCCATGGCGGCACCTACTATACGATCCAAATCGCACCCAACACTTATGTAAATGACTTTCCGGTAGTTACTGTCCCGCTTACGCTCGAAGCGGATCCAGCCACGCAAGGTCCGGTGATCCTCCAGGCAACCGTTGCGCCGTCCAACCTCAAAGGCATCATTACCACCTCCGCGAGCTTGACAGCGATCGGCATGACCTTCGAAGGCGCGGCCATCAGTGATCTTTATGGCGCGAACGCGGCGGGCATCCGTGCCCAGGCTGGCACGGAAATATTGACTATCAAGAACAGCATCTTCCGCAACAACCAGGACGGTATCCTGATCGACAGCTATCCAACTGAAGCGGTGACCATAAGTGGCTCGCAATTCATCGGCAATGGCGTTGCCACCGGACCGCATGCCGGCCTCGAGCATGCAGTCTATGCAGGGCAGGTCAAAAGTCTGAGTGTTTCAGGTAGCACGTTTTGCGGCACGCTGGTGGGCCACGATATCAAGAGCCGTGCTGCTTCCGCGACCATCACGAACAACAAACTCTTCGATGGCGCCGCCGATCCGGCTCTGGGTTGTGCGGCCGGCTCGACCAGCTACGCAGTAGACATTTCCAACGGTGGCCAGACGCGGATGTCCGGCAACGACATCGTGCAAGGCCCAGCCACGAAGAATTACACCATGGTAAGTTATGGCGCTGATGGCACGCTCCCCGGCTACACCAACAGCTTCACCTCCAGCAAGGACAGCTTTATCAACAGCCTCCCCGGCACCTCGGTCGGGATCTACAATCACCTATCGGATGTGACGGCGGTGGTGAATTGCGACAGCTTCAGCGGGGTATCCGACCCAACCCGCGGACCCGCCAACGTCTCCTGCACTGCGCCCGTGCCAGTGCCCGAACCCAGCAGCCTATCGCTCATGGGCGCATTCCTCTTGGTGTTCGCCGGGTTTAGCATGTGGGGGCGCCAGGTGGGGCCGTCACGCAAAACCGTGAACTTCGTTCCGCTGCTTTAAGTCCGTTTTCCCCGGAAGCTGTCCATTCATTTCAGGGCGGTGAACGTCTTGCTGGCCGATGTCACAGCGCCAGCGATGAGAGTGAGCCTGGAAAAAGGTGTCCGCGTGCGGGCGACACCTGGAACGCTCATAGTGCCTGCGTCACGCTGTCATCATCTGCCGTGATCACCCCCAGGGGTTCCACATCTAATAGAGAGCGGTCGCAGGAGCCAGGCATCCGGCCCGATGCAGGAGAGCCATCTAACTCGACCAGCGGGTTAGCCCTACTCCATCGCCAGATCATGATCTCGCTTTCAGGCGCTCAAAAGTTTCGCAAAAAAAAACGGCGGGCCGAAGCCCGCCGCCATAGTCGATGCAGATACTGACTTACATGTTGATGGTGATGTCGGCGAACAGGTACCGGCCCATCGCGTCATAAACCTGCGGATAGGTATTGCCGTTGCCGCTCGTACCGGCGATCGAGGAGATCGGCGGATTATTGTCGAGCACGTTGTTGATGCCGACATGGAGCATGGTGTTGTGCGGCAGCGGGAAGCCAGCTGACAGATCCATGTAGTTCTGGGACGAGAGCTGGTAGTCGAGGGCAGAGCTGCTGTAATCATACGCCGTGACCGACGAGATGTAGCGCCAGGTTGCCGCGACCGAGATGTTATCCCAAGGCGTATCCCAGGTGGCTTGCAGACGATGTCTCCACGCCGGATTTGGCGTGCCGCAGGCATTGCCGTATTTGCCATTGCAGTCATACGCCGGCACGCCAGGAATTCCCGGGTTGGTGACCAGCTGATTGACCCAGGTACCGGTGAAGCCAAAGGTGACCTGACCATCGCCAGCCGCGCCAACATCAGCCAGATCAAGCTGGTAGAAGGCGTTGATGTCGATGCCGTCCTCCTTGAGGCTACCAACGTTGGTATTGAGGTCGGACACAAATCCGCTCCCAACCCAGAGCTGACCAAGCGCGTTACGATGGATAAGCGCGCAGGACGCGGCGATGCTGTACTGGTAGCAGGCGGCCAGCGTATTGGTTGCGCCAACCGTGCTGATCAGGTTCTTGATGTTGATGTTCCAGTAGTCGATCGATCCGCTGAAGCCCGGAATGGCGGTCGGCGTCACCACTGCACCAAGGGTCCAGGTGTTGGCAGTTTCAGGCCTGAGGTCCGGGTTGCCACCTGCCAGGAAGTTGTACTGGCCCGCCGGGCTGGTGAGAGCTGCGCTTTGATACTGCGCCGCCGGAACACCGGTCGCCAAGCATTGTGCCAGGGAGGCCTGATAGACGCCAACCGTGGCAGGTCCGCAAGGATCACCCGGTGAGTTGAACAGGTTGAAGCCTTGCGCGGTATAAAGGTCGAGCACGTTTGGCGCGCGCACGGCGTGATCGTAGCTGCCCCGGAAGCGGATGCTGTTGTCCGGAGCCCAGTCGCCACCGACCTTCCAGGTGTTGGTGGTAACCGAGGTGTTGTAGCTCGAATAACGATAGGCAAGGTCGACGCTGATCA
>JAKAVI010000087.1 GCA_021817355.1 Pseudomonadota bacterium
ACTTCCTTACACATGGGGGGTACTCTGACTTCGCCAAGTGGTTCAGGGAAAAATTACGCTGCATATCGGTGGTTACAAGGCCGCCCGGATCCTTGCCGCTATAGGCTCCAATATCTTTGGGTCGACCATCTGGCGAGCGTGGAGCTTCATGTCGATGCCTTCGTGCCGCGGAAGTATATGGAAGTGTATGTGCGGGACAGTTTGACCTGCTGCTGCCCCGTTGAGCTGCATCAACATGATCCCTGGCGGGTTGAGTGCGGACTTGATTGCACGTGTGATGTGCTGAGTCGCTAAAGCAAGGCGACTGGTTGAGGCAGCGGATAAGTCCAGGATGTCGCGCGCTGCCTCTTTGGGAATCACCAACGTGTGACCTTCGACTTGAGGCATGATATCCAGGAACGAGAGGACGTCCTCGTCTTCATAGATCGTTACGCACGGAATCTCTCTCCTTAGGATCCTTGCGAATATATTGTTCGGATCATAGCTCATGGCGTCGTCTCCATTATTTTCATTCAGTGAACTAGGTGTTGTGAATGGGACAGAAAGACGTGATCGCTTGTGAAGATCGAAAATTCTGCCTCAATTTGTCTTCTTGTAGGGACCCAGCTCTGAAAGCTGCTCGATACTCGCATTTACGGCCGCTCTTTCTTCGCGCAGGAAGGCAGATACTGCCTTGCGCAGACCTGGATGTGAGATGAAGTGTGCGCTATAGGTTGGCACGGGCATATAGCCTCGTAAAAGCTTGTGTTCGCCCTGCGCGCCTGCTTCAACTCTAGAAAATTTGTGGGTGATCGCAAACTCCACGGCCTGATAGTAACAGGTTTCAAAGTGCAGAAATGGAATGGACTCGATTGCACCCCAATTGCGACCGAAGAGTACATTTTCTCCAAATAGATTGAGGGCTCCTGCTATCCAGTTCTGGCCCCGACGGGCCATGACGAGCAGAATCTGATTTCTTAGGTGCTCACCTAGCACGCTAAAAAATTCACGCGTCAGATAAGGGGTGCCCCATTTGCGACTGCCAGTATCCGTATAAAAGGCGAAGAAGTGATCCCATGCATCCTCAGTCAGATCGCGCCCGGTAAGCCAGTCAAATTTAATGCCACTTGTCGCTACTGCTGCACGTTCCTTGCGCAAATTCTTGCGTTTGGAAGATGATAGCTCCCCCAGAAAGTCCTCGAATGACGTGTAGCCTCGGTTCTGCCAGTGAAACTGCTGATCATTGCGCTGCAAAAAGCCGTGTTGGCCAGCTAGCTGCCACTCCTCCTCCGTCATGAAAGTCACATGCAGAGACGAACAGCCAAGCTCGGCAACCGCGGCTCCGGCTGCCTCAAGCAGGCGCTTGGGTGCGTCTTGGGGAGCATTTACGCTAACCAGCAGACGGCGGCCGGTGACCGGGGTGAATGGGACCGCGCTCTGCAGTTTCGGGTAATAGGCGCCACCCGCACGTTCGAATGCCTCGGCCCAACCCCAGTCAAAAACATATTCCCCTCGAGAATGGTTTTTGGCATATAGGGGCATAATGGCGGTGACCGCGTCGCCCTCTGTCAGTACCAAGTGCACGGGCTGCCAGCCACTGCGAACGCTTGCGCAGCTGGTATCTTCAAGTGCGGAGAAGAATTCGTAGGTTGTGAAGGGGTGCGGTTCAGCAAGGGCCTTAGGATTCGCGCACGCGTTCCAGGCCGCACGTCCGACGGCATTAGCGCCACCTACGATACGTGCCGTAATAGTGCTCACGCGATTTCAAACACGCCTTCGACCTCTACGGCCACGTTTCTTGGCAATGACCCAGCGCCGACGGCTGCCCGGGCATGACGGCCGTTATCGCCAAAGATCTCAAGCATGAGATCTGAGACACCGTTTGCCACCTCTGGATGCTGCCCAAAACCCACGACAGCATTGACGAAGACGCCCAGACGGATGCAGCGCCTGACCCGGTCGAGATCACCGCCGCATGCGGCCTTCAGCTGGGCGATGAGATTGATCCCGCACATCCTGGCGGCCGCCTTGCCATCATCCAGGCTCATGTCCTTTCCGACCGTGCCTGCGTATCGAACCTGGCCATTTTCCAGTGGGATCTGGCCTGAGATAAAAACCAGGTGGCCAGTTGTCACATAGGGTACATAGGACGCAACAGGGGCGGGTGGCTGTGGCAGCACGATGCCAAGCTCACTCAAGCGACGGTCGATGGTACCGGTCATGGAATTCTCCTTGGTGGACGCAAGCGGAAGCTAATCCGCCATGCGGGGCGATGCGAGCAGAAAGAAGGGCTCCCGCAGCGCGCAATCTGCGGCTATAGAGGAAGGAGGAGGGCTCATGACGCGACGCCTCGACGCAGACGACCCGTGTCCCGTCCGCGATGGCTATTGGATGCCGGCGGAGTGGAGTGCGCATGCGCGTACCTGGATGTGCTGGCCCTGCCGCACCGAGGCGTGGGGGGGGCCAGATGGGCTGCTGCGTGCCAAGCAGGCGGTGGCTCGCATAGCCCGCGCTATCTCGACATTTGAACCGGTCGTTATGGCGGTTCGGCCGTACGATGCTCCGGAGGTGAAGCTTGCGTGCGCCGGCAAGGCGGAGATTTTCGAATGCCCACTGGATGATTCTTGGGCTCGTGACATCGGCCCCACCTTTTTGACCGGCGAGGGAACCTTGCCTGCGGCGGTCCAGTGGCAGTTTAATGCCTGGGGCGGCAAATATAGCCCCTACGCAGATGACGCCCAGTTTGCCACCCGCGTCGGGCAACGCATGCAAGCCTCAGTCTACCTTGCGCCGCTTGTCTGTGAAGGCGGGGCAATCCATGTTGATGGCCAGGGAACCTTGCTTACCACGGAACAGTGTCTCCTCAATGCCAACCGTAACCCGGAACTGACGCAGCAACAGGTAGAGGAACGGCTTGCCCTGTTTACCGGGGCTCGTAGGATAATCTGGCTGGGCGATGGATTTTGTGACGAGGAGACCGATGGCCACATTGACAACATAGCGTGTTTCGCCGCACCGGGCCTCGTCATTGTTGGTGTGCCTCAGGACAAGTCCCACCCCAACTACAGTCCGGTGCGTGAAGCGATCCGGCGGCTGGAGACAGCGCGTGACGCTGAGGGGCGTTCCCTCCGGGTGGCTGAAATCGTCCAGCCAGCCATGACCCGTCTGGATTGGCGGGGTCGCCCGCTTGCGACGAGCTATGTTAACTTCTATCTCACCAATGGTGGCGTGGTGATGCCGGCCTTTGACGATTCTAACGACGAAGCCGCGCGCGCCGTCATTGCGGATTGCTTTCCAGGGCGGGATATTCTGCAGATTGATGCGCAGGACGTGGTCATGGGCGGTGGCGGAATTCATTGCATCACCCAACAAGAACCTCTGGGGCGCTGAGCATTGCCATGAGATCCGCCAGCTTCGCAGCCGTCCAATTCTCGTGCACATGGGATCGCGACGCCAACCTGAGAAAAGCTAAGGATTATGTGAGGGCCGCTGCAGCGCAGGGGGCACAGGTCGTCCTTCTGCAAGAATTGTTCGAAACCCCCTATTTCTGTCAGGATCAGTCGGCAGAGTTTTTTGCGCTGGCCCGTCCGTTTGCGGGCAACCCAGTAATTCGTGAGCTGGCGGAACTAGCACAAACACTCGGCGTGGTCTTGCCCGTAAGCTTCTTTGAGCGCGCCGGAGCAGCCTATTTCAATGCATTGGCAATGATCGATGCTGATGGCACCGTGCTGGGGCGTTATCGCAAGTCCCATATTCCCGATGGCCCCGGGTACCAGGAAAAATACTATTTTACTCCTGGAGATTCCGGTTTTCGGGTGTGGCAGACGCGCGCCGGTATTCTGGGGTGTGGGATTTGCTGGGACCAATGGTTTCCAGAAACAGCGCGCGCCATGGCACTGATGGGAGCGGAAATTCTTCTTTATCCAACAGCGATCGGTTCTGAACCGCCTCCGGCCCCACCCATCGATTCGCGCGATCACTGGCGTCGAACGATGCAAGGTCATGCGGCCGCCAATCTGATGCCGGTGATCGCTGCCAATCGGGTTGGAACCGAAAAGGGATTGCAGTCACAATTGACCTTTTATGGCTCTTCTTTTATCGCCGGGCCCACCGGGGAAATTGTTGCCGAACTTGATCGCGAGGGTGAGGGGATCATCACTGTCCGTTTTGACCTTGACCTGCTGACCAAAATGCGCGCGAGCTGGGGGGTATTTCGTGATCGTCGCCCTGATCTCTATGGTATTCTGACGCACTATGACGGCGGTACCTAACGGCGCGGCAGGGAACGTCCTTTGGCAAGGCTTTTGTGACCAAATTTGGCGCGCACCTTATCAATAGCACGTTCGGCGGCCACCTGACGGCCGCTACCAAGAAGGTCAGGTGGATCACACTCCTCGGCCGGAGCAAGATGGGAAAGGCCAACCCCTATCAACCGAAATGCTGTGCCGTCTGCTTCGCGCGCAAGTAGCGGACGAGCGACTTCGTAGATTCGATGAGCAAGCTGGGTCGGCGCTTCCAGCGAAGAAGCACGGGTACGGGTCTGAAAGCGTGTGGTTTTGAGCTTCAAGGTGACCGTCCGACCGCCTATTTGCGCGGTCTTGGCGCGGGCGGAAACGCGCTCTGCTTGATCCCAGAGCAGGTCGGACAGCATTTCAAAGTCTGCAATATCCTCGGCAAACGTCGTTTCGCCCGAAATGCTTTTCATCTCGGCATCAGGGTCAACCGGTCTTTGGTCTTCGGCACGCGCCATGTTGGCAAGCCACCAGCCAGTCTTACCGTACCGCTTAGCCAAGTCGTCGGGCGCCATTTCCTGAAGCTGCGCGATACGGGTGATACCATCGCGGGCCAATTTGGCCGCCGTGGCGTCGCCAACGCCTCGAATGAAGGAAATTGGCTTGGAACCAAGGAAGCGAACTGCCTCGGCGTGGCCGATCACAGCGTAGCCACGGGGTTTGTCGAGATCCGATGCCAGCTTGGCCAGGAACTTATTGAACGACAGGCCTATCGAAACGCTGATCCCGATCTCTTGCTCGATACGCTTGGCCAGCCTCGCCATGGTCCGGGCCGGCGAGGTTCCGTGCAGCCGTTCTGTACCACTCAGGTCCAGATAGGCTTCATCGAGCGAGACCGGTTCTACCAAGGGCGTTAGCGCCAGCATGGCTGTACGCACGGCGCGGGCGACCTCGGTGTACTTCTTGATGTTTGGGGAAATGACGACTGCTTCAGGGCAGAGTTTCAGGGCCTGGAACATGGGCATTGCCGAACGCACCCCGAAAATCCGTGCAATATAGCACGCTGTTGAAACCACTCCGCGCTTGCCGCCGCCGATAATCACCGGCTTGTCAAGCAAGGAAGCGTCGTCGCGCTTTTCGATGGCAGCGTAAAAGGCGTCGCAGTCCAGATGGGCAAGGCTGAGCTTGTGTAGTTCACAATGAGCGAGAATTCGCCGACTGCCGCAGACCTTGCATCGCTCTCCCGCGGTCTCGGCAAGACAGTCGCGGCAGAAGCTGCTCATGGCCAGAGCCATGCGGCGCCCCGTACTCCTGAGGAGTCGCCATGGCGATTGCGCTGGATTATCGGCGGGGTTTCCGGCGTGAAGGCATAGGTCATCACCCGTTCAGGTAATCCCCAATAGAGGCTCTCAAGATTTGACAGACCTCCTCCGAGCACAATGCAGTCCGGATCGAGGAGATTGATGATGGTTCCGAGCGCCCGCGCAAGGCGGCGCTGATGCTGATCAAGAACAGTGATGGCCAAGGCGTCGTCAGCGCGCGCACGCCGGGCAATTTCAGCGGCGGTCCGATGCTCCCCGCTTTGTCGCGCATAGTTAGCCTCGAGCGCGGGACCACTGAG
>JAKAVI010000146.1 GCA_021817355.1 Pseudomonadota bacterium
TCTTCTGGCCATGTTCGAACGGGCGATGAAGATGTTTTCTCCTTTCGCCCCGCCGCCACGGGACGACAGCGCGCACTCCACACCCAATCACTCGCAGGACGCAGCACCCCAGCCCGCCTCAGAAGAAATCAACGAACTTAAGAGCGAGATCGAGGTGATGCGCCGCCAACTCGCCGAACTGGCGCGCGAGCGTAAATGAGCTGCGCGGGTCAGCTCAGCAGATCTCGCTTTTTCTCGAGATATTCGTCGCGGCCGATCTCGCCCTTGGCATAGCGCTGCTCAAGCAGGTCGAGGGCAGCCGAGCGCATGGGGGGCAGGTGGCGATGCGGAGAACGCATGAGCAACACCACAAACAGCACCACGAGGAACAGCATGAACCAGAAGCCGCCAAACGGCATGCCCCACGCCCACATCCAGTGATGGACGCCAAACATCCAGCTGTTATGCCACATCCTCGTCCCTCCTCGGCCGCGGTTCAGATATAGGAAGCCCGAACGACTTATGCAGCCCTGCCACTGCAGCTTTTGTTGCCCCTGCGGAAAGCTTCCCCCACGGGCCTCATTCCATCAAGCCGAAGTGACTGGAGGCGGGCAATCGTCCTCCCTATTGTCCAGATATGAGTTACCGCTACCTCCTGCCCTCGTGCGACCACTGCGCCTCCTGGCTGGGGCGGCTCATGGCCATCGTCATACTCGGACTTTGCGGCCCCGCCTCGGCCACGGCGCCAGCACCCAGGCGGCCGGTGGTGATCGAGCTCTATACGAGCCAAGGATGCAGTTCCTGTGTACCTGCGGACGCGTTTTTGGCGCAGCTCGCGGCCCGCAAGGATGTGGTGGCCCTCAGCCTGCCCATCACCTACTGGGACATGCTTGGCTGGAGGGATACGCTGGCGACACAAGCCAACACCGACCGGCAAAAGGCCTACGCCCAAGCCATGGGGCGTGGCGGGGTCTATACTCCCCAAGTGATCGTTGACGGCCGCAAGGACCTTGTCGGCAGCAAAGATGCATCGATCGATCAGGCAATTGCCGCGCGCGAAGCCAAATTGCCAGATGTTCCCGTCACGCTGTCGCTGCGGCCCAATGAAGTGCACGTGGTCGTCAGCGGTACCAGAATAAAGTCCGCAACGCCGGCAACGATCTGGATGATGACGGTGCGTCCCCTAGCGACAGTCAAGATTGGCGCTGGCGAGAATGCTGGTCGAACTCTTACCTATCGCGACATCGTGACCGGGATAAAGGCAGTGGGCCTCTGGAAAGGAAAAAAGGTAACGCTCGACCTTCCTCGCGCCGCTACCGGTGCAGACCCCAATGACGGCATCACCATCATCGTGCAGCAAGGAGGTTATGGCCAGATCCTCGGCGCCACGCCCATCGACTGGCCCTCTGCCCGCAAATAGCATGTCCCTGTTTTTTGATCAGGCTTGGTTCGAAGGACGCCTGGCGACGCTAGGCTTGAGCCGCGCGGATCTTGGTCGAACGCTCGGACTGAATACCGAAGAGGTTAATGCCCTCTTCAAGGATCAGCGCGAGCTGTCGCTCGCGGAGGTTCGGCTGCTGGCAAATTTGCTTGCCGTACCGAGCGCTGAGGTTGCAAATCGAGCCGGCATTTCAACGCCACGCGAGACTGAGGATCCCTGGCACGCCCGACTGCATGCGATCGAAGCCAAACTGATTGCCATCCGGGACCTGCTGGCAACACGCCGACGCTAGTAAAGCGCGTTCAGCTGCTGTGGCACACTGCGGTGCGTCGCGCTGTAGGCCTGGGCTGCGAGCTGGCGCAGAACCACTACCTCATCGCCTGCATCTGCCTGCGCCAGCAATTGCGCCAGGAAGCCGACATTGATTTCGATATCAATGTTCTCCTCTGTCCCAGAATGGGACAGAGGGCGAGGATATTCCCAATTCCCGGATCGTGAATTGCCCAAATTGGTTGACAGATACGCGCTATCCACGACGCGCAGCGTCCGCGCAGCCTTAGGCTGGGTCCAATTCGATACAGATCCTATACGCCGCAACGTTGTCATAACGGTATATTAACTCAATATCGCGGCAATGAGGAGAGCTAGTAGGCCCTCGGGAGCAAAATTTCTGATTTTTTAACAGGCGCCCACCATGATTGGCGCAAAGGCCGCAGAAAGAAGGCCTGGGATGGTGGGTAGTGCTTAGTCAGACGCTTCCGAAGAAGCCCGTCGACGGTATGCGGGCTTTGGCCGCTGCACATGAGATTGACCGGCTGCGCCTATCGGTGGCGGCGGCGCGCGAAGTCTCATTTGATTGGACGCTTCACGACGATCGCATCGTGTGGGATGGCGATTGCGAGATTCTGTCTTTGCATACCGATCCAAACCGGCTTTACCGCGGCGAGGGACTGCGCCGCTGGATGTGCCCCGAGGCCCAGGCAGAACTAACCCGTCTGATCAATGCCAAGGCACCAAGCGACCGCTCCTTCGAGCTTGAATTCGAGGCTAGTTCGGCTTTGGGCACCGTGGTCTTCGAGATGCGCGGTGCGCGCATCGGCTGCCCCGACGGCCAGGCCGAGCGCTTGTCGGGCATTATCCGCGTTATCACCGAAAGACGGCGGGAAAACACGCGCCTGCACTACCTTGCCACACGCGATGAGCTGACCGGCCATCTCAACCGTACCAGCCTGCGCACCGAGCTTGCCCGCGCCATCGACAACGCCAAGCGCAAAAACGAAAGCTGCGCCTATCTGGTTACGGCGATCGACCGTCTGGCCATGATCAACGAGGCGTATGGATTTGGTGCAGCCGATGAGGTGATCGTTGCCGTCGGTGAACGCATCAGTAAGGTATTGAGGTCTGAGGACATCGTCGGCCGCAGTGCCGGTAACAAGCTTGGCATCATTCTGAACACCTGCAGCGAACGGGAGATTGGAATTGTCGCTGACCGGTTGCGCGAAAGCGTCCGCTCTGACCTGATTACAACTCAGGCCGGTCAGGTTGCTGCCACCATTTCTGTTGGCGGAGTTTTCCTGCCACACGCTGCAGCTTCGAGCCAGGAAGCCATGTTGCGGGCAGAAGAAGCCCTGGATCTGGCACGGGCCGGCGGCCGCGACAGCTTTGCCGCCTATGCCAAGTCACCACAACGCGAAACGGCGCGGCTGCGGCTGATGACAATCGCCGATGAAGTGGTACGAGCTCTCAAGGAGCAGCGACTGGTCTTTGCCTACCAACCGATCGTCACGGCAGGTGAACATCTGCCTGTGCACTATGAATGTCTCCTGAGGCTGCGCCGTACAGACGGAGAAATTCTCACCGCGGGACATTTCATACCGGCTGTAGAGCAGCTCGGCCTGGTTCGGCTGGTCGATCGCTGTGCACTGGAAATGACGATTTCGCAGTTGCGTGCCCAGCCCTATGTTACTCTTGCGGTCAATGTCTCTGGCACCTCGGCACGCGATCCGGCGTGGCTCGAAAGCTTTGTTGGCTATGTGCGTTGCCATCACGATGTCGCCCGCCGCATGATTGTAGAGCTGACTGAGACCGCTGCCCTCAACGATTTTGAGGAGAGCGCCCGCTTCGTCAGCAAACTGCGCGAGCTCGGATGTACCGTGGCCATCGACGATTTCGGCGCCGGATACACCTCGTTCCGCAATCTGCAGATGCTCCGTGTCGACATGGTCAAGATCGATGGCTCCTATGTGAAGGGTCTGTGCACCTCGCCGGACAACCAGATTTTCGTGCGCACCCTCGTCGATCTCGCGCGCAATTTTCACCTCAAGACCGTGGCCGAGTGGGTTAGTTCCGACGAGGAAGGAGCATTGCTGAAGAGCTTTGGTGTCGACTATTTCCAGGGATTCCACTTTGGCGTACCAACGCTGGAGCCGGAATTTGCCCAAACCGTCCCACTCCAAGGACGGGTGACAAAAGCGCGGCCGGAACGGGGCACAATGCCCGCCCCGACGCCGGCAAAAGTCATCGCAGAGCAGCAGCTGGCGCCAGCAAGACCTTCCGTTAGCGCGCCAGGTGCGGCCATGCCATGAAGGCCACTCCGCCATCAGCGCAGAGGCTGATGGCAGGAGGCTTAGCGGACTTGCCGTTACGCAGTGCGGTTCAGCGAACGCAGAACATATTGCAGGATGCCGCCATTCGAGAAATAGGCGATCTCGTCTGCAGTATCGATGCGCAGGAGAAGCGGCAGCGGCCGGCTGCTCCCGTCAGGGTAGTGGATCGTCGCGGTGATCGCGCTACGGGGCTTAAGACCCCCGCGCAGTCCAGAAATATCGATCACTTCCGCACCGGTCAGACCGTAGTCCTTGCGCCCCTTGCCTTGCTCGAACACCAGCGGAGCAATGCCCATGCCGATGAGATTGGAGCGATGGATGCGTTCGAAGCTTTCTGTAATGACCGCGCGCACGCCCTGAAGTTTCGGGCCCTTCGCCGCCCAATCGCGGCTCGAACCGGTGCCATATTCCTTGCCACCGATTACCACGACCGGCACGCCTTCCTCGCGATAGCGCATCGCAGCATCAAAGATCGACATCTCTTCGCCGCTAGGCTGGTGAAGCGTGAGGCCACCTTCGCGGCCTCCCATCATTTCGTTCCTGATGCGGATGTTGGCAAAGGTCCCGCGCACCATGACTTCATCATTGCCACGTCGTGAGCCATAGGAATTGAAGTCCTCGAACTTCACGCCGTGTTCGAGAAGATAACGTCCGGCAGGGCTGTCCTTCTTGATCGAGCCGGCCGGAGAAATATGGTCCGTGGTGATGGAATCGCCAAACAGCGCCAGGATCCGTGCCCCCTTGATATCCTCCACGGGAGCGGGCTGTGCCGTCATGCCCTCAAAATAGGGAGGGCGTTTCACATAGGTCGACCGCGCATCCCAGGCGTAGGTGGTACCTTTGTTGACCTTGACCCTGCGCCAGGCTGGGGTGCCCTCAAAGACATTGCTATAGCGCGCACGGAAGGCACTCGGCTTGACCGCCTTGCGTATCGCGGCGGCGATTTCCTGGGGCGATGGCCAGATATCCTTGAGATAGACCGGCTCATTGTCCTTGTCATAGCCAACCGGTTCCTTCGTCAGGTTGATGTTCATGGAACCAGCCAGGGCATAGGCCACCACCAGCATGGGCGAGGCCAGATAATTGGCCCGCACGAGAGGATGGACGCGTCCCTCAAAATTGCGGTTTCCGGACAGTACGGATACCGCGACCAGGTCGCCGGTGTTGATCGCATCCGACACAGCGTCAGGCAATGGGCCAGAATTACCGATGCAGGTGGTGCAGCCATACCCGACAAGGTTGAAGCCAAGCTTGTCGAGATATTTGGCGACGTCAGCCTTCTCGAGATAATCGGTGACCACCTGGCTTCCCGGCGCGAGCGAGGTCTTGACCCAGGGCTGGACCTTCAGTCCACGCTCAACTGCCCGCTTGGCAACGAGGCCTGCGCCGATCATCACGCTCGGATTGGACGTATTGGTACAAGAGGTAATGGCGGCGATCACCACGTCGCCATGGCCAATGGACTTCTCGCTGCCGGCAAGTCTGACCCGACGGTTGGCGTCATCTTCCTTGTGAAAGACATTCATCATCGCCGTGGCGAATTCATCCGCCGCGTCGGCGAGCGCGACGCGATCCTGGGGCCGCCGCGGCCCGGCGAGTGAAGGCTCGACCTCGCCAAGATCCAGCGACAGGGTGCTGGTGAAGACCGGATCCTCACTGCGTGCGCTCCGATAAAGTCCCTGTGCCTTGGCATATTTCTCGACGAGTGCAATCCGCGCAGACTTGCGGGCGGTCGTCTTAAGATACCGCAGCGCCTCGGCATCGACCGGGAAGAAGCCGCAGGTTGCGCCATATTCAGG
>JAKAVI010000398.1 GCA_021817355.1 Pseudomonadota bacterium
ATTGCTGGCTGAGAACTGAGGTATCGCCGGCTCTGCGGTTCGGACGCAAGAGCTGGGTCGATCAGAAAATTCAGGAATATCCGGGGGAGCCCGGGTTTGCTTGCGCACCAGGTCCTCTTCTGCGTGGCACCCGTTCGTCATGGCAAGAGCGCATGGAGTACCGTCGGACGGGCGAACGGTTCTTATGGAGTTTCAGGACAACGGACTTCGAACCGCTCTACCGCGTGAGCGCCGGGCAGATGAGCAAAAGGACAGATTTGGCCGCGGCGCTTTCCACGCGTGAGCACGGGTGCGCACGCCAGGCAGACTGTTTGGAAAAAAATTTACCGCACCGCTTGCTCTTCCACGACGCCCACGATGCGATAGGATCGTCTTGAACAAGCCACGGAGCCGCTATGCCTGAGACACCTGCCCCGGACCTGCCTTCCATCCCCGCCACCTTGCGCCGCATCGCGACGGAAAAGGGCGAAGCCCGCGCCGTCAGCTTGGCTCGCGCCGATGGTTCGGTGGAGAGCCTCAGCTGGGGTGGCCTTGACCGCAACTCCAACCGCATGGCGCGGGCGTTGGCGGAGGCAGGCGTCGGCTTCGGTGACTTCGTCACTATCGCGCTTCCCAATTCGCTGGGCTTCATCGAGGCCTGTTACGCGGTGTGGAAGCTGGGTGCGGTGCCCCAGCCTGTTTCCTCCCGTCTGCCAGGGGCCGAACTCGACGCCATTGTCGAACTGGCCAATACCCCGGTCGTGGTTGGCGCAGAGGAACTCAAGGCCAGGCGGCCGGTTTTCTCGCCAGCAGCGCTGCTGGCGCGCTCGAATGATGACAGTGCATTGCCAGATGCGGTCTCCTCGTCCTGGAAGGCGCCGACATCCGGCGGCTCGACCGGACGGCCGAAACTCATCGTGTCGGGCCAACCAGCCGTGGTCGACGGCGTCGGCCAAGCTGTCTGGCGCATTGCGCCAGATGATATCGTGCTGATGCCTGGCCCGCTCTATCACAATGGTCCGCTGATCACGACCTTTTATGCGCTGCAGGCCGGGGCCGAGGTGGTGCTGATGCCCAAATTCGACGCCGAAGCCACCCTCGCCCATATCGCGCGCTTTGGTGCAACCTGGGTCTATTTTGTACCAACAATGATGGGCCGCATCTGGCGGCTGCCGGAAGAGGTGCGCGCGCAATACGATGTCTCGTCACTGCGCACGATCTGGCACCTGGCAGCGCCTTGCCCCGCCTGGCTCAAGGAAGCCTGGATCGGCTGGCTGGGGCCAGAGGTGGTGTGGGAGCTTTATGGCGGCACCGAAGGCATATCCGCCACGACCATCAGCGGCAGCGAATGGCTGAGCCATCGCGGTTCTGTCGGCAAGCCGCTTGACGGCGGCATCATGAAAGCCTTTGACGAGCAGGGCCGTGAATTACCCCCGGGACAGACCGGCGAGATTTTCATGAAACGGGCCGAAGGCTTTGCTGCCACCTATCGCTATGTGGGGGCCGAGGCGCAGACCTTGCCCGGTGGCTGGGAATCCATCGGGGACATCGGCTGGTTCGATGAGGAAGGCTATCTCTACCTCGCGGACCGCCGCAGCGATATGATTCTTGTCGGCGGTGCCAACGTTTATCCGGCCGAAGTGGAAGCAGCACTGGAGGAGCATCCCCTCGTTGCCTCCAGCGCCGTGATCGGCCTGCCGGACGATGATCTCGGCAACCGCATCCATGCGATCATACAGCCGCGCGAGGGCCTGGACCTTGATGAGCTTGCGCGTCATCTGGCAGAGCGCCTTGTGATCTACAAGAGGCCGCGCAGTTTCGAGCTGGTCAGTGAAAACGTGCGCGACGATGCCGGAAAGGTCCGTCGTAGCGCACTGCGCGCGGAACGTGTCGACAAGCTGAAGGCTCGTGCTTGATCCTTGATGGGCGACACGTGGCGCGAACGCTGACGGACAAAGGGACTTGGCGTAGAGCATCCGCCAGGCACTTCTGGGGGATGCGCGCACAAAAGCCGTGCGGTAAACGGAAAAGCACGCCTCGGGGCGTGACCGCCCAGATGTCTACGCCCTGCCTGCGGGCAGGTGCCAGGCCCGCGCTGCGCACCTGCGCGATGATCAGGGGACACCTCATGATGAAGGAGAGCGCGGATCGCCCACGATAGAGGCAATCCGGCTTTCCCCGATCGTCAGCTCATCGACAGCGTGATCTTGCCGACATGGGCACCGCTTTCCTGATAGCGGAACGCGTCCGCCAGTTCGGCCAACGGGAAATCACGGTCGATCACCGGTCTGATGGCATTCGCCTCGATCGCCCTGATCATTTGCTGCTGCTGTTCGCGGCTACCGACCGTGATCCCGATCAGGCGAATCTGCTGGGTCATGATCGCGGCTGTGGCAACCTCTCCCTGAAATCCCGCCAGCACGCCGATGAGCGAGATGTGCCCTCCGTTCCTGCAGGCCCGAATGGACTGGCCAAGGGTGCCGGCTCCGCCGATTTCGACCACGTGGTCAACGCCACGCCCGTGGGTGAAGGCACGCGCCGCAGCTCCCCATTCGGGCGTCTTCCTGTAGTTGATGAGATGATCGGCTCCCATCGCCTTCAGCCGCTCCAGCTTTTTGTCTGAAGAAGAGGTAGCGATCACCGACGCGCCACAGGCCTTGGCAAATTGCAGTGCAAAAACTGACACGCCACCGGTCCCCTGAACCAGAACACAGTCTCCGGCCCTGATTCCACCCTCCACGACAAGCGCCCGCCACGCCGTGAGCCCGGCGCAGGTAAGCGTTGCGGCCTCAGCGTGGCTGTAGCCATGCGGCGCGTGGGTAAAATGGGCCTGTGGCGCCACCACCTCTTCGCGCGCATAGCCGTCATTGCGGTCGCCCGGCACGATGCTCAGCTTTGCGACCTCGGGTTCGCCCGAACGCCAGTTCGGAAAGAAGGTGCTGACCACCGCATCACCGACCTTGTACTCACTTACCCCCGGACCGATCGCGCTCACCACCCCCGCACCATCCGACATCGGGATGCGCCCATCTGCTGTCGGGATCAGCCCCTTGGCCACGAAATAGTCGTGGTAATTGAGTGAGCTGGCGTGCAGGCGCACTGCGATCTCGCCGGCGGCCGGCGGCGAGATCGCAGCTTCCTCACCCAGAACCAGATGCTCAAGGCCGCCGGGTGATCTCAGGCGCATAACTTTAGACATGGGGCCGTCCTTCAATGATTGCGCCGGCAGTTTAGCGGCCACACGGAGGCTGCCAAGGGTGACGCTGCGTCGATTTCCGCGAGAACCCAGAGCTACCGACCAGGCATCTGCGCATCTTCACCGTGATCTGAGGCTACGGCGGTAGCGCAAACCGGGACAGAGGCATGGAAGCAGATTGAGAGCCACGATTTCGTAATCCATAAGGCTCTGTCATGGTTCATGGCCGAAGCCATGTGCCCTGTTGCAGCGATCAGGCTGGATCCTGGATGATCCGGCTCGCGTCTTATCCCTCCTATCCTTCAGCACTGAGCGAGACATCGCAGGCGGCGATGGCGCAGGCATCCAGAACGTGAGGACCAAAGGCATGGAGCGATAGCGCCAGCTTTGCGGACATGACCGTCCCCTCTTGTCATGTAGTTCGCCGGAAACCTGGCAGCGTCACCCTGGATAGGGACGGCATAGACCGGTCAGAGGCTTGACTGAGACGCGCGGATGGGGGGTATCATTTCACGGCGCACAAAACACAATGACAGCGAGGGTTCATGTCCGGTTTGATACTTCATGACGAGCCGCGGCCTCATGTCAGGAGGCTGACACTCAATCGACCACAGAAGCGCAATGCGCTTTCGAACCATTTGCGTGGCGAGCTGTTTGCCGCACTCGATGAGGCTGACCGCGATCCTGACATTCGGGTCATCATCATCTGCGGTGCAGGAACCTGCTTCTCGGCCGGCTACGATCTGTCAGCAGAAAGCGGTCGGCAGGCGCAGAGCCTTCCATTCCATACGGCCGGCGGTGCCGGTGAATGGCCACGCCATGTGGTTGAAGGATGCTTCCGGATCTGGGATCTCGCCAAGCCGGTGATCGCACAGGTGCATGGCTGGTGCCTGGCTGGTGGTTCCGAACTTGCGACCGCAGCCGACCTCGTCTACGTCGCCGAGGATGCCCAGATCGGCTACCCACCCGTGCGCATGATGAGCCCGCCAGACAACCAGTTTCATCCCTGGCTGTGCGGACTGCGTCCGGCAATGGAGATGATGCTGACGGGCGATGCCATCAGTGGTGTGGACGCCGTACGCGTTGGCTTCGCCAACCGCGCCTTTCCCGCCGAAAGGCTCGAAGAAGAAGTGCTCGCCATTGCCGAACGTGTCGCCAAAATCCCGACAGATGTGCAGCAGATGAACAAGCGCTCCGTCCATCGAGCGATGGAAATCATGGGCCTCAGGGCGGCCATTCGTGCAGGTACCGAGATCCAGGCTCTCGCCATGACGACCCAGTCGAGCCGCGAAACCTTCGCCAAGTTTCGTGAGGGGGTACGCAAGGGGCTCGATGCCCGTGATACAGCCTTTGGAGATTATCGCACGAAAAAGAAAGGCTCGGGGTCTGGAGGCAATAAGAAGACAAAGACGCGGTGAAGCCTGGCAATCACGCGATACATTCCCTGTCGTGCGCAATTGCTCACGGCGGCACTGTACTGTCATAGCGCAGCAGATTGCCACTCCGTGAAATAGCCGGCCCATTGCTGCCACAGATACAGGATCAGGCCTAAGCGCCTATAGGAGGTGGACATACCGCGTCGACGCAGATGATTCTGCACCATGCGAGCAACCCAGAAGTCAGGTAATCCTCCCGGACCGACCGGCACCGTGAACAAAGTCCACGCGAGCCGGGCGCTGTCGCGACGACCGGATGAGACGAGGGTCACCGTCTTTTTTGTCCGGCTAAGGCAGGCTCCTACTTTTTATTCAGGCTCCAGATATCCAGGATGCCGCTTGTGGCATGATTGTTGGCATTGCCTTCGGGCAGGATAATCCGGCCATCGACCACGACAGGACTGTTCCAGTGCCCAGGGCCACAGGGCAGTGCGGTGAGATGCTTTCCTGAATTCGCGTCATAGATGTTCAACCCACCTCGTGGCGCATAGACGAAGAGAAGTCCGTCGGCCACGAACGGGCTCGTTCCCCCAATCTGGTTGTGCCAGGCCTCATGAAGGCGGTCACCGCGCAATTGCCAGGCTGCAGTTCCTCCATTATCCGCGGCAAACATCCAGGTCCGTCCGCCGTTTCGCCACACCGCAGGCTGCGCGAACAGGTCCGTGCCGCTGGGAGTGGAGACGATTTGCAGCGCGTGGCCCCTGTGCGGCTCACTGCCGGCGATGGCTTTGCGGCTGAGCAGGCGGATCTTGCCGTCCTTGCCTCCCTGGACCAGCAGATCGCCCCCGAGCAACACCGGCGAACTTGACCCCAGATCGAGATCCCGTTGATCAAGCTCAGCGGTGTCTGTTGGCGTATAATTGCCGAGTATCCTGGTGGCATTGGCATTGAGCTCGATCAGCGCATCACCCCAGTCGGTCGTGCCATTCCACAAGCCATTGCCCGTGGCCACAAAGATATCACCGTCACGCGGATCGATTACGGCGCCTGCACGCCCCCAGATCGCGGACTGGTCCTGGGAGCAGGACGGCGGATCCATCAAAGTGGCTCGATTGCTGCAGAGTGAATTCCAGACGTGAAGTAGACGACCGCTCCTGCCATCAAGAATGGCAACATGCCCCTGATAGGGCGGGCGATCCCCAATATATCCTGCGGTTACTGCAATGACATGGCCGCGGAAGAATTTCAGGGCTGAATCAATCTT
>JAKAVI010000262.1 GCA_021817355.1 Pseudomonadota bacterium
CAACACCATCTCCAAGAGAACCTGTCCGCGATAGGGAATTCGCTTTTTTGGAATAGTCTCAAGGCCCCGGCTCAGTATCTCAGTTTCCATGCGGCCATGCGTTTCCACGACACCAACGACCACGTCGTCGCTCTCCATACGCCTGGCCTTGGCCTGCTGAAGCATCTCAAAGGTTTTGCCTACACCCGGTGCAGCGCCGAGAAAAACCTTAAGTCGGCCCCGCCCTTCCTGCTTTGCCGCCTCCAGCAGAGCTTCGGGTGAGGGCCGTATAGCCTCCTGCCGCTCGTCGTTCATGAGTCCAGTCTAACGCATCACAGCACGTTGATGGAGAGCGGAAAGGTGGTCAAGGGCAAGATTTAACCTGAGTACATTGACATGTGCTTCGCCCATCAGTCCGAGAACGGGCTCATCAACATGGGCTAACACCAATGCCCTTACCAAGGAGGCTGGAAGTTCCCTTGCCGCGGCTACTCCTGGGACCTGAAACAGAGCGCCTGCGGGCGTAATGTCTGGGTCCACACCACTGGCGGACGTCGTGACAAGATCCACCGGAACCTGCTTGCCGGAATTTTGCCTGGCCAGCTTGGCCGCCAGCGCTCGCACACGCTGAGCCAAGGCCAAGGACGTTGGCCCCAGATTGGACCCGCCCGAGCCTGCTGCGTTATACGGCGGCGTTGTAGCCGAGGGTCGACCATAAAAGTAATTTGGAGAACTAAATGGCTGCTCGATCAACTCCGAACCGATAATGCGGCCATCTGCCCTTACAAGACTGCCGTGTGCCTGAAAAGGCAGCAATTCCTCCGCCAGTCCCGTTACCGTTAGAGGATAAATCAATCCTGTCAGAACGGTCATTACCGCCATCATCAGGAAAGAGCAGGTGACATGCTTGAACATGGGGCTCGATCTCCTAAATCCATCCCATGGCCACAATCGCCATGTCGATCAACTTGATACCAATGAAAGGAACAATAAGCCCACCTACACCATAGATCAGAAGATTTCGACGCAACACATTGGCTGCACTGTCGGCCCTATACCTCACCCCATTAAGCGCAAGCGGAATTAGCGCAATGATTACAAGCGCGTTAAAAATGATAGCAGACAAGATCGCGCTTCGCGGGCTGTGCAGGGCCATGATGTTGAGCGCGCCCAGCTGCGGATAAAACGCCAAAAAAATTGCCGGAATGATAGCAAAGTACTTTGCTACATCGTTGGCTATGGAAAATGTTGTAAGCGCGCCGCGAGTCATCAAAAGTTGCTTCCCAATTTCCACAATCTCAATGAGTTTGGTCGGATCGCTATCGAGATCAACCATATTTCCGGCTTCGCGCGCGGCCATGGTACCGGTATTCATGGCCACCCCGACGTCCGCCTGAGCCAGCGCTGGCGCATCGTTGGTACCATCACCGCACATTGCCACCAATTTGCCTTTAGCCTGCTCGGATCTTATCAGCTCGAGCTTGGTTTCTGGCGTCGCTTGCGCCAGAAAATCATCAACACCCGCTTCCGCCGCAATCGCTGCCGCCGTTAGTGGATTGTCGCCAGTTATCATAACCGTCCGAATACCCATCTGTCTGAGGGCGGAAAACCGCGAGCGAATTCCGCCTTTTACGATATCCTTCAAATGAATGACGCCAAGAAGGTTTCCGTCCTTCGCCACAGCCAGCGGGGTTCCGCCCTCCTTTGCGATACGCTCAGCGATGACTTCAGTCTGATGAGAAGCAAACGTATTGGCATTGGGTGATGCCTTCAGTACCGCATCAACGGCACCCTTGCGAATGGAGGTGTTTCCAATATCAATACCACTGATACGGGTCTGAGCGGAAAATGGAACAAAAGTGGCATTTGCTCCTGTCTTGTCTTTTTCGCTTAGGCCATACTTTGCGATTGCCAATTGTACAATCGACCGCCCTTCCGGTGTCTCATCCGGCACGGAGGACAGAAGAGCAGCTTCAGCCAAATCAAGCTTAGCTATACCTTGCAGCGCCACAAATTCCACTGCTTGCCGATTACCAAGGGTTATGGTGCCAGTTTTGTCCAGAAGCAATGTGTCAACGTCTCCTGCCGCCTCCACAGCGCGTCCGGACATCGCCAGAACATTAAATCGCACCAGTCTATCCATGCCTGCGATGCCGATCGCGGACAGTAATGCACCAATCGTCGTTGGAATTAATGTCACAAATAATGCAACTAGCATCAGCACGCTAACCTGCCCATTCGCATAAGCCGCGAAGGACGGAATGGTTACAATCGCGAAGACAAAGATGATAGTCATGCCCGCCAAAAGGATATTAAGAGCAATTTCATTTGGAGTCTTTTGTCTCGATGCCCCCTCGACAAGCGATATCATACGATCAAGGAACGTTGATCCCTTAGTTGCGGTTATGCGAACCACGACCTGATCTGACAGTACGCGCGTTCCTCCGGTTACTGCGGAGCGGTCTCCTCCTGACTCTCGGATAACCGGTGCACTCTCACCCGTTATCGCCGACTCATCCACCGACGCCACTCCCTCCACCACGTCCCCATCAGATGGAATGAGTTCTCCGGCTTCTACCAAGACGAGATCGCCACGTTCGAGCTCATGAGCCGGCACTTTTCGCCACACCTTGGCGTGACTATCAGAGAGCTTTTTAGCAGAGAGCTCAACTTTGGTTTTTCGAAGCGATTCCGCCTGGGCTTTGCCGCGTCCCTCAGCTACCGCTTCGGCAAAATTGGCGAATAATACGGTGAACCAAAGCCATAGATTGATCTGAAAGTCGAAGCTCAGATGACTTTTACCCACCAAAGCGTCACGAACCAGCAGCACCGAGGTCAGCGAGGTAACAATCTCGACTACAAACATGACGGGATTACGCGCCATCAACCTTGGATCAAGCTTTCGAAACGCCTGCCCAACCGCTGTCACAAGCAGTGAGCGATCGAATATTGAAATCCTGGCTGTGCGTTTGCGCACCCGATGAGCGATCTGCATAGACAACTCCACCTAGTACAACTTGCCAGCCATCATAGCGAAATGTTCCGCAATTGGTCCCAACGCTAAGGCCGGAAAGAATGTTAGTCCTCCGACAATAAGGATCACGCCAGTCAAGAGCCCGACCCACAGCAAACCGGTTGTCGGGAAAGTTCCAGCAGACGCGGGTATGATCTTTTTTTCTCCCAGAGAGCCCGCCACCGCCATCATGGGAACGATAAAGAGAAATCTACCTATCAACATCGAGATGCCGATAGTTGTATTCCAGAAAGTCGTATTGGCGTTCAGGCCTGCAAACGCACTTCCATTGTTGGCGGTTCCGGAAGTATATGCATAAAGGATTTCAGTGAAGCCATGTGGCCCGGCATTGGCGAGGCTTGTTAAGGCGTTTGGGAGTTCCGATGCAATCGCAGTGAAACCTAAGATCGACAGTGGCAGAACCAGTATGGAGAGCATCGCCATCTTGACTTCGCGTGCTTCGATCTTTTTGCCTATATACTCCGGCGTTCGACCCACCATTAAGCCGGCAATGAATACTGCGAGGATTGCAAACAGTAGCATACCGTATAGCCCAGATCCCACACCACCAAATGCGATCTCGCCCAGCTGCATATTGATGAGTGGTACAAGACCACCAATCGGGGTAAAGCTGTCCATCGTCGCGTTGACTGAGCCATTTGAAGCATCGGTTGTGGCGTTTGCCCATATTGCTGAATTGACTATCCCAAATCGTACCTCCTTGCCTTCCATGTTGCCTCCGGCCTGGAGGGCGGTATGGGACGTGTCGACATGAGGTTGCGCTATTGCCAGCGATGGATGGGATTCGGCCCAATATGTGACCGTGGTTCCGGATACGAAGAACAGTGCCATGACTGCAAACAAAGCCCAACCCTGGCGTCTGTCGTTGACCATTACGCCGAAGGTGTATGTCATGGCTGCACTGATCACCAGGATCGCCCATGCCTCGACAAAGTTGGAAATGGCATTTGGATTTTCATATGGGAAGGCCGAATTTGCATTAAAAAATCCGCCGCCATTTGTACCAAGTTGTTTGATCGCAACCTGGGAAGCTACCGGTCCCTGAGCAATGAGCTGCTTAGCCCCGCTGAGCACAATAGCATGCGTATATGGATCTAGATTTTGGGGAACACCGAGGATCACAAGTACGATGGCGACCACGATGGACATCGGCAACAGGATGTAAAGTGTGACGCGCGTAAGATCTACCCAGAAATTTCCGAGAGTTTTAGTCTGGGCGCGCATAAGTCCCCGAATTAAAGCGACTGCCAATGCAATGCCAGCGGCGGCGGAGACGAAGTTCTGCACTGTCAGCGCCACCATTTGCGTGAAATAGCTGAGTGTTGCTTCGCCGGAGTATGCCTGCCAGTTAGTATTGCTTGCAAAGCTCACAGCTGTGTTGAAGGAAAGATCCGGGGAGACCGCCCCCATGTGCTGTGGATTAAACGGTAAAAATTGTTGCAACCGAAGTATGGCGTAAGTAAACAGAAATGCCATTAGAGAAAAAACGAGCATGGCCGTGGTGTAGCTGGTCCAGTGCTGCTCCTGATCAGGCTTTACGCCACACAGACGATAGATTGTACGCTCCACAGGAATGACTAATGGCGACAGAAACACCTGTTCTCCAGAAAAAACACGCGCCATGTATGTGCCAAGTGGTTTGACACAAACCAGGATGCTCAAGCAATAAAGAAGGATCTGCACCCAGCCATGATACGACATGGTCTGCTCCTAAAATTTTTCGGGACGGATAAGGGCGTAGACCAGGTAGACGAGAATGCCGAATGCAACAATCCCGCCCAGTACGTAATCAATAGTCATGTGGGCCTCACGTGCGTTCGCATAGGCCAATGTAGGCGATTGCGCCCGCAAAAAAGACCACGGCGATCAGAATATAAGCTACGTCTGACAAGTCCCCACATCCACGCATTCTGCTTCAGGCGCAAGCTGGAGCAAGAGCCATATCAATTCCAGTAACAGCGGAAGCGCTGTTTATATAAATTCCATATATGAGGCAGGCAGCAAACAGGGAGCATGCTTGCAAAAGCCATATCGACATCAGGGATGGAAAGTTTTTCGATACCGGGCGCATATCCATCAGATATAGGGAAGGCCCGGCGTGCATGATGGTAGATGTCTTGAACCTTCGCGCCAACCGACGCGGCTTGCGGAGAGGGCGTCAGCTGTCTCGGACAGGCGTGCAGGTGCAAATGGAAGGCGTTTTTCTCGATCAAGCGGATCGTTGAGTAAGCTTGCTCTGTGCTTTGCTTGGAAGAGTAAACCATCCTCCGTAGCACAATCCGAAGGGAGCGAGGGAGTTCTGGTTGACCCGAGGCCGGTGGTCCGACCCTGGATTTGGATTTACTTTCCAAACAGTCGCTTCTGGCATAAATGGAACAGTGTCTGCCGTCGCAGACCCAATTGCGGCAAACGCAATTTCCCTAAGATCCAGATAGCTCGTCAGGCTACCAGCCGCCAAATGATCAAGCCGATCGAAAGTCCGGTGGCAAGTCCCGCCACAGCACCCGCAATAATCGTCATGGTAGCGAGTATGCGCGGGCAGAGGGTGGAGGCTTCGCTGCAATACATAGTCGTGTCCACAAATTAGTGCGCCTGGATCGGGAAGCAGTTAAAGGGCTGTCTGCAAAGCCCGATCCAGGCGCATCGGTGTGTCCGTCGCCAAGGCTGCTGGGGGGGGAGGGGCGATTGCAACCCAAGCGACATCGGACACCGATAAGATGACATTTCACTCAGAGGAGCCCACGACGCTTTGACCGTACTCCACGCCCCAAGGCCCTCAAATTTCGACTGTCATGT
>JAKAVI010000057.1 GCA_021817355.1 Pseudomonadota bacterium
TAGTGATGGCCGCCCGGGCCCTTCGGCAGTCAAAGAGAGGAACCGAAAGGCGCGACCTCGATGAACCCGGGCAGCACGGCCATCACCATGAGGCGCCCTTCCTGCCCGGGTCGCGTCAGGGCCTCAGGCCCGGCTGCGCAGGCACGCAGGCCCGTGCACAAAACGCAAAGTCGAGCTCACCCGTTCACCGGCCTTGACACACTCCCCTGCCAGGAACGAGGGCAACACGCCCATGTGGCTGCCCTCAAGGCGCTCCGGTCAAATCTTCCACCTCCCCAAGGCCCAAGGATCAGGGCGCGGTTACAAGCCACGCCCAAGGCGTTCTGGCACAGGCCTGAGCCACATCATGTCCCTGGCGGCTTGGCAAAGTCCGCGTCGATCTGCTGCTCGAAACTTGCCACGTAATCAAGGAGTGAGCTGTGGTCGCGCTCAAGTTCCGCGCGGATCAATTCCCAGCTCGTACCTGATTTGATGGCCGCAAAGACACGCGCATTGAGGCGCTTCTGGCGTTCATCAATATCGCTTGCCACACGTTCGAAGTCGTCGGTGAACTGGCCATGCTCCTTCAATTGCCGGATGCGTTCGTCAAGGCGGCAAGACAAGGAGGCCAGAGCCTGGTCGAATTCCGTGCGGTCATTCGTGGGCACACTCAGCTCCTATGATAACAGGCAAGGTACCGGCCGTTCGGCCCTCCCGTTCCGGTCCGCGCAAAGTCCGGGTGCCGCCAAGGGCCATCCTCCAGAACATCCGCTCCATTATGCGCGAACCTGGGTCAGCCTGCCTTCAGGCCCGTTCAACTCCTCCGCCACGGCATACCCGGGCGGGAACCCGATCAAACCCGGCCCATAAGGACCAGAACGACGAAGACAATCAGCACAATGCCGATGATGCCGATACCGCCATGGCCGTAACCGTAACCATAGCCTCCGAAACGGCCGCTGATGCCACCCAAAAGGAGAAGCACAAGAATGACGATGAGAATGGTACCGAGCATGACAACATTTTCTCCAAAAGTGTCGCTCCGACAATTCCTGGGCAGTCGGTATGCGACTTGATGGTCCTATTGATCGCCGAAGATGACAGCCGCGCACCGCTGACCGGTGCCTGTGACCTACTTCTTTTCCACGGAGATGCTGTTGTGCCCGACGCTAAGTTCGATGCCGGAGCTCTTTTGCCGCTTCTGATAGTAGAGATAGCCGAGCACAATGGCCGCAACGGCCAGCACACCGATGATCAGGTAGGCTGTGTTGCGGGTCATCGCGTCTCCGTCGGGTTAATGACTGTTGTCATTGGGGTTATTGCGATCGTGGCCGTCCTGCTGATCATAGGGTGCTTGATGATTGTAGTTTTCAGGTGGCCGCTCCCGATTGCGATACTCGGTGCGGATCTGGTTGCTGCCCGGGAAGGGGTTGTGGCGGAAGTGTTCGCCATTGTCGCGTTGGTAACGCTGGTTCTGATCCAGGTAATAGAAGTGGCCATCATCAGCCCAATAGCCACCTCTGTATGGCCCGTAATAGCCATCATAATAGCCCCCCGCGTAGGCGCTATTGGAGTAGTTGTTGGAATAATTGCGACCATGTCCGTTATAGCCGGCGCAGCCCGAAAGCAGCAGGACCGCCGTGCCGCTACAAAGTAGTGCTGAACGTATCTTCATCTCGTCCTCCACTTGGGTTGGTGGTGAAGTTGCTGCGAATTTCGAAATCGACCGCAAGAGTGGGGTCTGCCGTGTCGTTGGACGAAGCGGCGGAATCCAGAAAGCGCTAAAAGCGGCCGTTGCGTCTGGATTAACGCCCCATTCATGTACAGGTTCCACCGTCATCCCGGGTTAGCGATGCGAACGGCGTAAATGACACGACGGCTTGCACGCGCCCGCCTTCGCTGCCGGCATCTATGGACAGCTTTGCCCCGATGTGCCGGCAAAGAGACTCGATTATGACCAAGCCAAGTCCGCCCTGGCGGTCATCTTCCTTCGCCTTCGCTGGTATGGCGCCCGCATTGCAGACAGAAAGCGTATGGCCGGTGTCGGCACTGTGCGAGAGATTGACGACAATTCTCCCATCGCCGTGCTTGACCGCATTCATGATCAGTTCGCTCGCAATGCACCCAAGCGGAACTGCGATGGTGGCGGGCAGGTCCAGATCGACCCCCTCGACGAGGACAGCCTGGTTCTTGACACTGTCCGCGGTGACCATGGCGGAAAAATCGTCACAAAGGTCCATAAGAAATTTCTTCATCGCGATGGCAGCGGAACGGTCAGGAAAATTGAGGCGCTGGTGAATGTGCCCGATCATGCTGATCCGCCGGGATGCGGCGGCCAGCTGGGCGGCGGTTTCGGAGTGTGCAGCGCTGCGGCTCTGGAGCGAGAGCACGCTGGCAACCATTTGTATGCCGTTCAATAAGCGATGGCATTTTTCCTGATAGAGCAGGTCCTGCTTCTGAAGCGAGTTACTCTGCTGACGAACTCTTGCTTTCTCAACCGCCAGCGCGGCGCGCAGTCTGGCCTCACCACGCTGGCTGAGCCATAATTTCTGCTTATAGTCGGCGATGGTTGCTTTGGAAGAAAAATTAAACGTGGTGATCGAAAATCTGGATCGAGCGTTATCATGATGCGTTCCAGTGCTCATACTGCGTGCCTCCAACATATTTGGGCGAGGACGCCCTTACACTGCAGTGGGCCGGCGGCATGTATGGGCCATACCGATACTCTCAGTGCGTGGGCGTCCGCGTCTTCCCAGCTGACACAGGTACTTTGCCTCCGGGGTAAAGGAGACGATGGCTAAAATTGCTCACTCGGGGCAAATGATTTGCTGATTGCGGTCACGCGTTGAACCATCAAGTACCAATGCCTGGCTGGTCATGCAGCACGACGTTAAGCAGCGAGCGATGGATTTCGATGTGGCCGTTGTAGCTGATAAAGCCAAGCCTGCGGAATTTGTTCATGAAAAAGCTCACGCGCGAGCGCGTGGTTCCGATCATTTCGGCAAGCGTTTCCTGGCTGACCTTCGCGATCATCGGCTGGGGCGGGCCTTCGCTGCCGTAATTGGCCATCATCAGCAACAGGCGGGCAAGGCGCTTCTCGCTGGAATTGAACAGCTGGTCCACAAGGTCCGCTTCGACACGGATGGTGCGGTTTAAAAGATGGGAGATAAAAAGTTCGGAAAATGCCGGCTCACCATGGAGGATGCGCGAAATAGCAGTCAGTTCGATACGCATGATGGTGGCGCCCGTCATGGCGGTAACCGTTGATGTGCGTAACGTCTGACCAGCGAGGCAACCTTCACCGAAGAAGTCCGTGGCTCCCAGCATGGCCACAACCGCTTCCTTGCCCTGCGCAGAAACGACGGTGAGCTTCACTTTGCCCTTCTGGATATAGAAGACCGAGTCAGCGCTATCGCCTTGGGCAAAAATTGTCTGAGCTGGATCAAAGTGCATAACGCTGCGGCCTTCCCCCACTCTGGATAGAAAGTCTGCTGGATCGAAGGCGCGGCGGTCTTGCTTCGGCACGAAGGCGGCCTATTGGGTTCTGTATTGCTGCAGAAGTATAGAGTATCAGGCCTTAAAATATAAGCCGCAGAACCGAACTGATTAGCCCGAAAGTGACATAATAATCGTCGTTGCCATGAGTAGAAATACTCATTTTGGCAAGGAGTGCGACCTTTCTCCTCAGGAAGTGTATTTGTCCGTCGCGATCAAAGTGTTGGGCGCAGATCCCATGGGCAGGTCTAAGCTGAAACTCAGACATCTGCTTTGGAAGATGCTGCTGCTGGCGCCACGCGGCTCATGGAGGAGAGGGAGGCTGCACGGATGGAGGCTGCGCGGAGCGAAATCTCAGCTCGCACATGGTGCACACCAAAGAGGTCTTGGGCCATGGGCCAAGGCGGCCATCGAGGTCCTTATTCGCTGATGTACAATATTGCTCAGACAATCTTTGGTGATGCGTCCAGCGTCATGGACGAGCGTCGGCATTTTCTTTTTCCTGCGGCAAAGGCTCGCCAGCGATCCGGGACCAAAGCGTACTTTGGTGTCCAATGTGGGTGATCTTGACTGAAACCGGTGGCAGTTGCGGGGCGAACGCACGGAGTTCGTCGGTGCAGCTGTCTTGCGTGGATCGCAAGATGAAAGCTCATGACTTGGGACGGCGTTCATGGCCTTCGACGGCGATAAGGTGAAATTTGATGAAACGACTTCTGACGACGGCACTGACGCTGACGGTGTTGAGCGGTACCGTGGTCATCGCGCAGCCGGAGCCTCGGCCTCAACCTGACGCCAGCCAGTGGGGCGATCCCGCCCAACAACAGGGTAACCACCGGGACTGGCGCCGCCGTCACGCTGCCGACAAAAAGCCGATCGAGCTGAGAAAGGGCGGGCAGAGGCCTAACGACAAGAGAGCCTTCGGGCAGAGAGACAACCAAGGAAGCCAGGCGCCGGGAAGTCCCTGGCAGGACAACCGCAACAGGATGCGCGGCGCAGAAAATGGCCGCTTCAATGGTGTAGACCCTGGCAATATGCGGCGATGGTCGCGTGGGGACCGTTTGCCCGCGCAGTACCGGCAGCGTCGCTACTATGTGAACGACTGGCAGCAAAATGGTCTTAGCAGGCCGCCGCGTGGCTATCATTGGCTGCGCGACGACCACAACGACTTCTTTCTGGCGGCGATTTCGACCGGACTGATCTCCTCGGCGATTTACCCGGGAAACCGAGAGCAGATGTGGAACGAGCGCTATCACCGCACCTACACCTATCATGATGATGTGAACTACCGGCAGTGCCGCAATGCACTGAACCCCACAGGAACAATTGTCGGCGCCATGATTGGCGGCCTGCTTGGCCATGCGACCAGTGGCGGGCGCACGGGCGCGACCGTTGCGGGTGTCGTGGTGGGAGGCGCGGTCGGGGCCGCGCTCACCAGCAACTTCAATTGTGAAGATCGCAGCTATGCCTACAGGACCTATTACACCGGCTTCAATTCCGGGCGTGCCAACCGGAGCTATGGGTGGCGTAACCCCCAAGATGACCATCGCGGTACGCTCCGCGTGGGACGCTTCTACAACGACCCCGATGGCTTTCGCTGTGTGACCTTCAGTCAGACGGCCTATATCGGCCGAAGGCGGCAGATCGCAGACGGCAATGCCTGCCGGCAGCCGGATGGCACCTGGGCGGTGCTGAAATAGGCGCGCCTTAGAAGACATGTTGTGAGCAGCCTGGTGGCAGCAAAGGCGGGCTCGAGGGAAGAAAGTCGATCATCATGAAAGTGCGGCGGATACTTCTGATCATCGGTCTGGTGGTTGCCAGCGGACCTCCGCTTTTGTCGAGACCAGTGGCTGCAGATCCAGCGCGCGGGGCAGGCACAGAGCTGGGGGCACGCCGGGTTCATGCTGGCAGCTCGCGCAACACCCACCGCGCGCAGCTATCACAACAAACATCGGCGGAGGCAGGACGGCCGCCAGCGTTATCGTCACTGCGCCGCGCGGGGCTGGCATCACCATAAGCGCGTCTGCCGCCATTGGGTCTGGCGCTACCGCTTGAACAAGAGACCCGCGTAATTCTCGCCCGGCGGTCGGGCATGAAAATTGGGCAGTGGAGGAATCCATGCCCCAAAACAAGGATTTGGAAGATGACGAGAACACGAACGATCTTGCTGGCGCTCGCGCTTGCAAGCACTGCTGCCCTGCCGCTTTCGATAGCAAGCGCCAGGGTCGCCAATGCGGACACTGTTGCGGAACTCAACACCGAGGCAAACCAGTCGCTACAAAGGCTCTATCGCACCCATCCCTTCGCGGAACGGCTTTCGCA
>JAKAVI010000201.1 GCA_021817355.1 Pseudomonadota bacterium
CTGGAGCAGAGAATTTTGCAGGCGGACGGACTTGCGGCACGTCAGGCACAGCTTGGTGATTTCGGGCGGCTGATCGAACGGATTGCAAGCCTGCCGGTTCCTGCAATCGCCGCCATCAACGGTCATTGCCTGGGTGGCGGGCTTGAACTGGCATTGGCCTGTGACCTGCGTATTGGCGCCGACAGTGCCCGCTTTGTCTGTGCCGGTGTCAATGTCGGACTTATGGCGAGTGCCTACCGGTTGCCGCGCCTGATTGGCGTAGCCCGGGCCAAACATCTGCTTCTGACCGGACTTCCGATCACTGCAATGACTGCCGAAACCTTTGGCCTCATCACCTTGAGGATCCCCGATGAGCGCTTGCGCGCCGAGGCACTTGCCCTAGCCCAGCGCATTGCAAGTCGTGCCCCGCTGTCAGTTGCCGCGACCCGCGAACTGGCCGACCGCGCGGCAGATCTCAGCCCTGAGGAAGCTGGAGCGCACAGCGGCAGGGTTCTGAACCAGCTGCTCGCAAGCGAAGATCATGCCGAGGCACTTCAAGCCTTCCGTGAAAAGCGCACGCCAGAATTCAAGGGGCGCTGAGAAGACGCGCCTTACGCCTGAAGGCGGCAGATCGATTGGCCAGGCTGAGTTGCGCCGCAGTGTTGGAAGACCCGACCATGATGGTGCGAAGAAAGACGCCACTTCTTGGCCACGTCAGTCAGATCTCCTTGTCGCCTCGGTCCCTTTCCCGGACGCTGGCCGGATCGATGTCATCTGCGAGAATTCCCTGCCATCCCAACCGTCTTTTCGGCTGTCACGCCCGCCCGCTTCGCCCTCTACCTGTGGCCCCGTACCCGAAAGCCCCAGCCGGCTACTCATAGCGAAGCGCTTCAATGGGATCGAGGGCGGCCGCTTTGCGTGCCGGATAATAGCCAAAGAATATGCCCACGACAGCGGAGAACAGAAAGCCGCCGAGCGCCGCAGACCAGGCAAGCGGTGTTGCCCAGCCGGCGATGGCGGAGATCGTTAGCGAGGCAACAACCCCTCCAATGATCCCGGCGATGCCCCCAACCGAGCTCAGTAGCACGGCTTCGGCCAGAAACTGCAGCAACACCTGCATGCGGCGCGCGCCGATCGCCATACGCAGCCCGATCTCGCGGGTCCGCTCGGTGACCGAAACGAGCAATATGTTCATGATCCCGATGCCACCCACCAGCAATGAAATCGACGCCACAGCGGCAAGCAGATAGGACATCGTCCGGCTGCTTCCCTCTGCTGCGGTCGCAATCTGGCTCAAATTGCGAACCGAAAAATCATTGACTTCGCCAGGGGGAATACGGTGCCGCGCCGCCAGGGTATTGGTCACCTGGGTGAGTGCCCGGCCAACCAGATCTGGACGCAATGCCTGCACATAGATCTGATTTACGAGACCCGTAATCCTCGGCTGGATGCCATAGGGGTTGCTGAGCGTACCGTATTGGGTACTGGTTTGGGTCTGCTGGCTTGGCACCGCCACGCCCAGTACCCGGCGCTCTGCGGTGGTAAATGGAAGCATGACGAGATCATCCTGATCGGTTCCGAACGCGGACTGTCCCTTCGAGCCGAGAACCCCGATGACCTGCAACGGTGTATTCTTAACGATAATCGTCGCCCCCAGAGGATTGACGTTCTGGCCAAAGAGCTGGCGCCAAACGGTCTGGCCGATCAATACGACAAGCGCACCATTGCGCTCATCTGCCTGGGAAATACCGCGACCCAGTGCGATCCGCCAATTTGTGATCGAGGGGTAGTTTGGCGTGACGCCCTGTATGCTCGTCATCCAGTTCTGGCTGCCATACTGCACTTGGCCCAGCTGTCGGATGATGTATCCCACCTGACCCGCCGCAGGGTCCTCGCGGGCAATCGCACGGGCGTCATCAACCGTCAGCGATGAGGCACTGCCAAACCCCCCGCGCACACCCGAGGACGTAGTCGCGCCGGGCAGGACAACCAGCAGATTGGTGCCGAGGCTCTCGATCTGCTTGCGCACGGCTTCATTGGCTCCCTGACCAACTGCCACCATCGCGATCAGCGCCGCCACGCCGATGAAAACACCCAGGGTCGTGAGTGCCGAGCGCATCTTGTTGCGAAAGATCGCCTGCATCGCCGCGGTAATAACCATGGTACTGAAGGCGATGGAACTACCCGGGCGCCGCTCCCCGGAGATGCCCGCAAGGCGAGGCCTGTCGATGTCCGCGTCACCGCCTTCAACCGGTAACAGAGATGGCCTGCTCATGGCCTTGTTGCGCTGTTCGGAGACAATCTGTCCATCGCGCATGGTCACGATGCGATGTGCATAGGAGGCAATGTCAGGTTCATGGGTGACAAGAATAATGGTCAGGTTCCGTTCCTGATTGAGCTTGACGAGCACATCCATAATCTCGTGGGCGGTCTTTGTATCGAGATTTCCGGTCGGCTCATCAGCAAGTAGAACCGCAGGCGTGTTGATCAGTGCCCGGGCAATGGCAACACGCTGCTGCTGACCGCCGGACAGCTGGCCGGGGGTATTGTTCTGGCGGTCTTCAAGACCGAGCAGTTTCAGTGAGGCCCGCGCCCGCGCCACACGCTCCGCACTTGAGGTCTGGCTCACCGCATAGATGAGCGGCAACTCGACGTTCTCGATCGCCGATGTCCGGGGCAGGAGGTTGAAGCTCTGGAACACAAAGCCCAGTCGCGCACTGCGAAGTTCGGCAAGTGCCGGCTCGTCCAGTTCCGAGACATCGGTCCCCTCGAAAAGATAGTGACCGCTGGTCGGTCGGTCGAGGCAGCCCAAAATGGCCATCAGCGTCGACTTTCCGGATCCGGACGCCCCCATGATGGCCAAAAACTCACCCCGCGCCACGCTCAGATCGATGCCCCGTAGCGCGTTCACTTCGATATCGCCGCTCCGATAGGTCCGCTGCAAAGCGCGGGTGAGAATGACCGGATCGGAATTCTCGCTCATCGTCCGAACCGTAACGCGGCGCGCGCCGGACCCGCAGCTGGCGCGGAAGCTTCCTGCTCGAAAGTGATAACCCGATCCCCAACCTTTACCCCGCCCGAGACCACTTCGGTATAGGTATCGTTGGCAAGGCCGGTATTGACTGCGACCGAGTGCGGACGGCCATTTTGTAAGATCCAGAGCCGCGAGCTGGCGGGTCCTGTCGCAGCTTCGGTGGGGATACCGGCCGGCGTATAGCGCAGGGCCTGATTGGGAACCCGCAGGACATTGTCGCGCTCAGCGGTAATAATCCGTACGGTCGCCGTCATGCCAGGCTTCAGCAGCAGCTGCTGGTTGTCGACGGTGACAACCACATCGTAAGTCACCACGTTTTGCACCGTCTGTGGCGCCTGGCGAACCTGTGCGACGACGCCGTGGAAGAGGTGAGAAGGAAATGCTTCTACCGTGAAATCTGCACGATCACCGACGCGGACATCACCAATATCGCCCTCACTCACATTGGTATCCACTTCCATGTGATTGAGGTCTGTCGCAATGAGAAACAGAGTTGGAGTCTGAAAACTCGCAGCTACAGTCTGCCCGATGGTGACGTTGCGCGACACCACGATGCCGTCGACCGGTGACACGATATCGGTGTAGCCAAGATTGACCTGCGCCGCGTGAAGCGCGGCTGTACGCTGCTCGATCGTTGCCCGATCGAGAGCTACCTGGGCCCGCGCCTGATTGCGCGCATTCAGGGCGGCATCATAGCTGTCTTGCGAGGTTGCCTGCTGTGCCCATAATTTCGCCTGACGCCGCTCGCTTATGTCGGCGTAGGCAAGATTGGCCATATCTTTGACGAGTTGGGCCTGGGCGACGCTGAGGCTGGCCTTGTCCTGATCGACAACCGATTGGTAGGGGCGCGGGTCGATCTTGGCGCAGACCTGTCCCTTCCTGACCTGGGTGTTGAAGTCGCAATGGATATCCTGGATCACCCCGGACACATAAGAGCCGACGATGATTGTCAGCACCGGATTCACCGATCCGGTAGCAGTTACTGCCCGCGCGATGGTTCCTTTGGATACCAGGGCCGTCTGGTAGAGCACCGGAGGCCTGCCACGCAAGGCGATCACAATGATCGCCAAACCAGTGAGCAGAAGAGCAATGATGATTGCAAGTCTGAGGCCAAGCTTCTGACGCTGCCAAAATCGCCTCAGCCCCCCACCAGCGCGATACAGGAGTTTTGATCCTGCCTTGGGGACCGCAACGCCATGTGCATTCATGGGTGCCGTCATTGCCAGCCCTTGCCCGCGCGCAGAGAACAGCCATGGCCAAACGCGAAGCTCGACGTTCGATGCCATTACAGAGGCAAAAGCCTAGCGGTGAAGCAAACTGGCACATTGACGAAGATCAGCAACCGGCGGGGCTTTGCCGATGCACGTCCGGCCCCTCATGACCTGAAAGCTGCGAGAATGCAGCCAGACGCGGATTTGCGGCGGCAAATCCGCGATAGTCTGTGACATTATTTCAGAAAACCACCACCCGCCTGGCGGCGCGGCTGTATCTTCGACGTTCAGATGTACAGCCGCAAAAGAATTCTTGGGCAGTGTTTACGCCCACCGTGTGATGGGTGCAGCAGAGGTCCAGTTGTCTAGCGCGTCACGGCCTGCAGAATTTCGCCCGCAGCTTCACCGCCGATCATTTCCGGATCAAACGGCGTCGTCTGATAGATTTCGTCAATCCAGTTTCCGAACAGCAGATGGGCATGGCTCCGCCACCGGTTCAAAGGTGACTTCAGCGGATCATCTTCGGGGAAATAGCGGGCCGGCAGAGTTTTGGCGCCATCGCGCCGATATTCCTCGGCGAGGGTGTCAGAATCATATTCCAGATGGTTGAACATATGGAGCGTCCGATGGCTGGGATCACTGACAAGACACACCCCGGTCTCATCGCTGCTGGCGAGAATGCGCAAATCAGAAACCGCCTTCAGATCCGAGGCACGAACCTCGGTCCAGCGTGAAACAGGAACATCGAACACATCGGAAAAGCCGCGCATAAAGGGCGAGGCAGGAACGAGATTGCGGTGGGCAAAGACGCCAAAAGCCTTGTCCGGAAGCTCGTGCTTGGGAATGCCGTAATAGTGAAAGAGCGCCGCCTGCGCTCCCCAGCAGATGGTCAGACAGCGATGGGCATGGGTCTGGGTCCAGTCAAAGATGCGGCGCAGTTCGGGCCAGTAGCGGACCTCTTCAAATGGCAGACGTTCCACCGGTGCGCCGGTGATGATGAAGCCGTCAAACCGTTGCGCGGCGACTTCGATCCATGGCCGGTAGAACGCCGCAATATGGCTCGCCGAAGTGTTGCGCGCGACGTGATCGGAGATCCGGACAAGGGTCAATTCGATCTGAAGCGGTGTGGCGCCCAAAAGACGGGCCAGCTGGGTTTCGGTACGCACCTTGTCAGGCATGAGGTTGAGCAGGCCGATGCGCAGGGGTCTGATATCCTGACGTACGGCGTCAACCTTGCGCATCACTGCGACGCCTTCGGCCTCGAGTGTGCGGCGGGCAGGAAGATCGTCCGGGATTGTAATAGGCACGTTGCGTCATCCTTTCTTTAAGATCGACGCGACGTGGCTGGGTCCGTTTCGTTGCCGCCTCGGCCACATCCCCCTTACAGGGTGCCACCTTGCCCGGATCGGCAGGTTGGCGTTGGGCGTCGACCCAACTCGTGATGCTTTGATGCATCTTAAGAGGGCGAACAGGCTTTGGCAATGCCGCGACGCCGTTTCAACCGCGAACGGCCGACCAGAACTCCCGATAGACATAGAGGTTGGCAGGAA